>NZ_JAHWBL010000005.1:0-106427 GCF_029493445.1 Nocardioides sp. ChNu-99
CGCCGGAGTCGGCGGAGCCGGCGGCGTCGGCGGTGTCGGCGGCGCTGCACAGGGCGCCCACCGGCAGCGGCGCGGCGACCTCGGCGGCCCGGCCGTGGCGCAGGTCCATCTCGACCGGCAGGCCGGGCAGCGTCGTGCCCCGCCACGTGCAGGTCACCTCGACCCGGCTGCCCGCCGGGGCCATCGGCGCGCCCACGCCGGCGACGCGCTTGACGACCAGCAGGCGGGCGAGGTCGAAGCGCGTGGCCACCTGGAGGCGGCCGCCGGGGGACGCGGGCGTCACCCGGGTGCCGGCCGCGGGCTGCACGGCGACGGCCGTGGCGCCCTGGTCCTGGGTGACGCCGGCCGAGCAGACCGAGCCGAAGGGCACCGGGAGGTCGCGGACGGCCTCGCCGTCGGCGAGCTGCACCGTGCGGGGGAAGCCGTGCACGGCGACGCCGCCACGGACGCAGTCGACCTGGATGGCCGTGGGCCCGGAGCCGAAGAGGGCGACACCGTCGCCGTCCGCCTCGTGCGTGATCTCGAGCGCGCCCGACGGCACGTTCACCTCCGCGCACACGCCCGCGCCCTCGGGGCACGGGTCGGGCAGGATCGCGCCCTCGAGCTCGAAGCGGCTCAGCAGGCTGCCGGCCGCGTAGGCGTCGGGCGCCGCGACGAGCTCGACGACCTTCGTCTCGTACGGCGCGAGCTCGAGCGCCGGCCACGTCACCTCGCCGCCCGTCGCGGGCGCGGGCTCCACGGGCAAGTCCGGCTCGACCGGCTGCTCGGGGTCGACCGGCACCTCCGGCTCGACGGGCTGCTCGGGCTCGACGGGCGCCTCGGGGTCGAGCGTCGGCAGCAGCGGTCGCTCCGCGGCGCCCAGCAGCCCGGTCTGCAGGCCGTCGGCGAGCTGGCCGACGGCGTCGAGGAGCAGCTGCACGACCCCGCCGAGGGTGGCGCTGAGGAACTGCAGGCCGACGGGCAGGCGACCGACGGGGGCGTTCGTCGTCAGGGCCGACGGTCCCGGGTTGCTGACGGACAGCCGGTAGGTCACGGCCTCGCCGGCGCCGGCGTACGCCCGGTCGGCGGAGAGCTCGACGACGGGCGGCAGGTGCTCGGCGTACCGGGTCGTGCCCACCTTCTGGCTCTCGCGGGCGGGCAGGCCGGACCCGGTCCAGGCGTTGCGGGCCGTCCCGGCGGCGGTGTTCCACGCGACGGTGCCGGGGGCGACGCCCGCGGGCACCGCGACGGTGAAGGTGAGGTCGAAGCCCTCGCCGATGGCGTAGGTGTCGCGGGAGGTGACGCGCAGGCCGCGCACCTCGCCCGCCGGGGCGCTCTCGCGCCAGGTGGCGCAGCCGTCGGCCAGCGGGCTGCCGAGGTCGGAGTGGCAGACGTCGGTGCCGGTCGCGTACTGCACCTGCAGGCCCGCGGGTGCGTCCTCGATGCGCACGAACCGGGTGGTGAACCCGCTGCCCCGCGGCGTGCCGACCGCAGCGCCGGCCAGCAGCTCGTCGCCGGGGGTGGGCAGCACGTCGTACAGCACCACGTCCTTCAGCGGCACGTCGGCGGTGTTGCGCCACCGGACCGTGTACGTCGCCTCCCCGCGCTCGGCGCTGACGAGCCCGAGGGCGGGCGCCGCCTTCGCGCCCGCGTCGCGGTCGCCGCGCACGACGGTGTCGACGGAGAACGAGGCGGCGCCGTCGCCGACCTCGACGCGCAGCGGGGCGGTCGCGCCGCAGCCCGCGGCGGGGACGGCGAGTCCGCTGACGTGGGGGGCGACCGTGCCGGCGCGGGCGCCGGGGGTCTGTGCGCAGGTGTCGGCGACCGCGCCGCGCGGCAGCAGGAGGCGGGCCTCGTTGACGTGCAGGCCCGGGCGGGTGGTGGCCACCGGCAGGCGGGCCGCCAGCTCGAGGCGCGCGCCGCCGGCGCTCGTCCACGGGGCCAGCTCGGCGGCCGGCACCGTGACGGTCACGAGGGTGCGGCCGCTGCCGCCCACGTTGGCCGCGACGCGCAGGGGCGCCTCGAGCGTCGCCGTGCGCTCCGCCTGGCGCCCGTCGTCCCCGCGGTGGGTGACGTCGACGGTGACGGGCAGCGTCGCGGGCACGGCGCCGTCCCAGCGGGTGCCGACGGGCAGGCGGTCGGCGAGCACCAGGTCGCCCCCGGGAGCCGCGGGCAGCAGGGCCCGGCCGGTGAGGTCCAGCGTCGTGGTGCCCCCGACCTCCTCCACGACGTCGTCGGCGAACGACGTCGCGACACCGAGCTGGGGGCGGCCGGCCACGGCGAGCTGCGCGTCGCGCGGGGCCAGCGCCGTCGACCAGTCGCCGTGGTGGGCGCGCGCGCTGGTGCGGGCGACGAGGACGTCACCCGCGGCGACGGCGGCGTCGGCGTACCCGTAGACCGCCCAGTGCATCCGGAACGACTCCGCGCCCGGGGTGCGGGGGAACTCGAGCGCCCGCACCCGGCCGACGGCGCCCTGCGGGACCGCGAACGCGACCCACTGGCCGCCGTCGGTGAGGCCGGCGGAGGCGCCGGTGCGGTGCAGCGGGACGCGCGAGCCGTCGGTCAGCAGGGCCTGGGCGCGGTACGTCGCGGGCAGTGCCGGGCCGTGGTCGCCCTCCGCGTCGTTGTCGACCCACACGGCCGCGGTGGTCGCGTGGAACGCCGGGGCGCAGGCGCCCTCGCGGGGCTCGTGGCGGGTGCCGCCGGTCAGGCACGGCAGCTGCTGGCTGAGCGCGACCTGGTAGCCCGAGCCGCCCTCGACGTTGTTGTACGACGCCTTGAAGCCCGCCTGGGTCAGCCCGGTCGCCTCGTTCGGCTGGTACTGCGCCAGCGTGCTGCCCGGCTGCGCGGCCAGCGTGCCGAGCCAGTCGCCGGCGTACGTCGCCTGCGAGCGGTCCTCCGTGGAGCCGGTGTCGGACGTGCTGGTGCGGACCTGGCCGAACGCGCCGGCGAACAGGCCGCCCGGGCTGGCCTCGGGACGCGTGCGCACGGTGACCTGGGTGGTGGTGCGGACGGTCTCGCCGGTCACGACCGGGGTGGACCCGCCCGTGCTGGGGCGGGCGCGGAGCACGAGCGGGAGCTGCGTGCCGTCGACCTGGTCGGCGCCGATGCGGGCGACGACGGCTCCGCGCACCGGGGTCGTGGCGCCGCGCTCGGTGCAGCTGGCGGGCAGGTGGGCCGCGTCGGCCACCCACGTCACGGTGCGGTCGTCGCGGCGGGTGGCGCCCGGCTCGGTGCGGACCAGCTCGAGGCCCGGCGCGAGCTCGGCGGCGATCTCGAGGCGCCCGGGGAAGACGTTGCCGACCTCGGGCTGCAGGCAGGCGACCTCCACCTCGAAGCGCACCTCGTCGCCCGGCTTGCGCCACACGTTGCCCGCGGTGACCGCCCGCGCGACCACCGACGTGCGCGCCTCGACGCTGCTGCGCGTCGTCGGCGTGTAGCCGCCGGGGGCACCCCGCACCGACGCGTTGGTGCTCGTCGCGGTCGGGGTCAGCGACCAGCCGCTGCCGTCGGCGAGCACGTCGTTCGGCGGGGTGACGGTGAGGGGGACGGTGACCGAGGTGCCGGCGGGCAGCGGGCCGGCGACCCGCGCGACGAGCGCACCGGCCTCGACGGCGGTCGTGACCTGCACGCCCGCCGGGGCACCGGGCTCGCCGGGCACCACGTCGTACGACGCCGCGTCGCCCAGCGGGAGCCGCGCGACGACGCCCTCGCACGGGGCGTCCGCCCGCGAGCACGCCACGCGCACCTCGTAGCCGAACGGGGTGCCGGAGGGGGCCTGCGGTGCGGTCGTCGCGCGGATGCCCACCTCGAGCCCGGTGGTGGCCTGGGCGGGGGCGCCGAGCGCGACCATGCCGAGCAGGACGAGAAGGAGGGCGGACCCGGTCCGGGTGACCGGGTGCAGGCGTGCGGACCTGACCACGTGCGTGACTCCCCCGAGTGGGTCACGGCCACGACGCCGCGCCGCGCCCGGTCAGGGCCGGCAGCGGGCCCGAGTCCGCGACGGAGCTGGATGGTGTGGGCCCGAAGTTACTCCCGGCGGGCCCCCGCGTCAGCCCCCGCGAGGTGTCGACCTGGTGACCGGCCGGTGTCGCCGCTACCCGGCGGCGCCGGCCAGGAACCTGCGCAGCACGGGGCCGGCCGTGCGGGAGCCGGACTCGCCGGTCTCGACGAAGACGGCCACGGCCAGGTCGCCCTGCGTCGCGATCATCCAGGCGTGGGTCGCGGGCGGGGTCGCGGTGCCGAACTCCGCCGTACCGGTCTTGGCCCCGACGGGGGCGCCCGGCAGGTCCGCCAGCGCGCGGCCGCTGCCCTCGGTGACCACGGCGCGCAGGAACCCTTGCAGCGCCGAGGCCTCCTCCGCGGTGAGTGGCGTCGCCGGCGGCACCTGCTCCGTCGCCACCTCCGGCAGGAGGCGGGGCAGCACGGTTCGGCCGGCGGCGACGGAGGCCGCCACGGTCGCCATCGCCATCGGCGAGGCCTGCACCCGGCCCTGGCCGATGAGGGAGGCGGCGGCCTCGGTCGCGCCCTCCGGCGCCGGCACCGAGCCGAGGTACGCCGGGAACCCGAGGTCGTGGTCGACCCCCAGGCCGAGGGCGGCGGCCGCCTCGGCGAGCGCGCCCTCGCCGACGAGGTCGGCGTTGCCGAGGAAGGCGGTGTTGCAGGAGTTCGCCACCGCCGCGGTCAGGGTGATGCGGCCGAGCGCGGTGGCCGGGTAGTCGTCGTAGTTCTCGAAGGTGCGCCCGTCGACCGTGGTCGTGGCGGGGCACTCGACCGCGTCGTCGGGCGCGACCCCGGCGCGCAGGAGCGCGAGGGCGCTGACGACCTTGAAGGTGGACCCCGGCGCGAACCGGCCCGAGGTCGCCACGTTGTTCCCCCCGGCGCCGGGCCCGTTGGCGACGGCCAGGAGGGCGCCGTCCGAGGGGCGCACCGCGACGAGCGCGCTCGCGGGACCCACCTCCGCCAGCGCCGACTCGGCCAGCGTCTGCAGGGGTACGTCGAGGGTCGTCGCCAGGTTCGTGCCGGGCACCGGCTCCTCGGCGTGGACCTCCCGCTCCCCGCCCTCGGCGTCGACCACCACGACGCTGAGCCCGTCGGTGCCGCGCAGCGTGTCGTCGTACCGGCGCTGCAGGCCGCTGAGGCCCACGACGTCGCCGGCCGCGACGGCGCCCTCGGACTCCTCGACGATCTCGGCGGTGGCCTCGCCCACCGTGCCCAGCACCGGCGCGGCGAAGGTGCGCGTGGGGGCCAGGTCGCGCGCGCCCTCCAGCGCCGCGACGCCCGGCGTGCCGGACAGCAGGTTCGGGTCGGCCTGCTCGGCGCGCACGACGAGGGCCTCGACGAAGGCGCGCGGACCGGCGGCCGCGACGCGCTGGACGAAGGCGGCCGCGTCGATGCCGAGCGCCTCGGCGAGAGCCTGCGCCGACGTCGCGGCCGTCGCGGCGTCGGTGAGCGACTTGTCGATGCCGTAGCGCACGACCGGGCGCGGGAGCACGATGGCCGTCCCGTCCCCGGCCAGCACCGCCCCGCGGGGCGCCGCGACGGTGCGGGCGCGCAGCACCTCCCCCTCCAGCAGCGAGGACTCGACCAGGGCGGGGGACCAGCGCACCGACCAGTCCTCGCCGGCTCCGGTCAGCTCGACCGTGGTCGTGTGGTCCCACGTCGCGGAGCCGAGCTCCCACGACCAGGCGAGCTCGGCGGTGGCGCGGCCGTTGTCGGGGTAGACCTCGACCGCGGAGCCGCTGACGACCGGCTCGACGTCGCCCATGCCGGCGACGATGGTGTCGAGCTGCTCCTGGGCCTCGGCGGGGCGGGCGCCCGACAGCGGGACGTCGTCGAGCTCGCCGGCCGAGAGGGCCTGCGCCAGCGACGTCACCACGTCGGTCGCGGCCTCGCGCTCCTCGTCGTCGCCGCTGCACCCCACGAGCGACGCCGCGACGACCAGCGCCACCACCGTCGCCGCGCCCCTGCGACCGAACCTCCGCCTCATGCCCGCTCCCCCCGCAACCTGCCGAATCGGCCTCGCCGCCCGATGATGTCGGACACAATGCCGGACGGGACCGGAAGGGCGGACGCGGGCACCCGCCGACGTCGTACCGGCCGGTCCGGGCAGCGTGAGGAGAGCGTGGTCGTGAGCGAGGACGGTGTGGTCGGCGACGCGACGCGGCCGGTGCGCGACGAGGACGCCTTCGACGTCGCGGCCGTCGACGGCTGGCTGCGCACGGCGCTCGCGGGCACCGCGGACGGGGCCGAGGTGGCCCCGGGCGTGCTCGGCAGCGAGCGCGCCGCGCTCCCGCCGGGCCTGCCCGTGGTGCGCCAGTTCCCCGGTGGTGCCTCCAACCTGACCTACCTCCTCCGCTACGGCCCGCTCGGCGCCGGCTCGGGCGCCGCGCCGGGCTCGGGCTCCGACGGCGTGCGCGAGCTCGTGCTGCGCCGCCCGCCGCACGGCGCGCGCGGCGGCAGCGCCCACGACATGGGTCGCGAGTTCGCCCTGCAGGCCGCCCTGCGCCCCGTCTTCCCGCTCGTGCCCGCCATGGTGGTGCACGGCACCGACACCGCGCTCCTGGGCGCGGAGTTCTACGTGATGGAGCGGCTCTCCGGCACGATCCTGCGCTCCGACGTGCCCCCGGAGCTGGCGGCCGCCCTGGCGCCGGAGGCGGTCGACGACCTGTGCGGACGGGCGGTGGACGTGCTCGGTGCGCTGCACGACGTCGACGTGGCCGCCGCCGGTCTCGACCGCTTCGGCCGGGGCGGCGACTCGGTGGCCCGGCAGGTCGCCGGCTGGACGCGCCGGTACGCCGCGGCCCGCACCCCCGACGTACCCGACTTCGAGGAGGTGACCGCGTGGCTCGAGGCCGAGCGGCCTGCCGACGTGGGCTCCTGCCTGGTGCACAACGACTTCCGGTTCGACAACCTCGTGCTGCACGGCGACCCCCGCGCGGGCCGGCCGTTCGAGGTCGCGGGCGTGCTCGACTGGGAGCTCGCGACCGTCGGCGACCCCCTGTGCGAGCTCGGCAGCGCGCTGGCCTACTGGGTGCAGGCCGACGACGAGCCCGCCTTCCGTGCCTCCCGCCGCCAGCCGACCCACCTTCCGGGCATGTGGACGCGCCGGCAGGTGGTCGAGGGGTACGCCGCGCGCCGCGGCCTCGCGGTCGACGCCGGCTCCTGGCGCTTCTACGAGGTGTTCGGCCTCTTCCGCCTCGCCGTCATCGCGCAGCAGATCTGGGCGCGCTTCGTCACCGGCGCGACCACCAACCCGGCCTTCGCGGCTCTCGGACCGATGGTGGGGCTGCTCGAGCAGCGCTGCCGCCAGGTGGTCGAGCACGGCCCCGTGGGGTGGGACGCGTGACGGGCACCGTGCTGCTGGTGCGCGACGGCCACGCCGCGTGGGACCCCGACGGCCCGTACGCCATCTCGCCGCTGGGGTGGGAGCAGGCCCGGCTGCTGGGGGGCACGCTCGCGGCCCGCGGGGTCGCGCCCGCGACGGTGCTGCACGGCGAGCCGCCCTGCCACGCGGAGACCGTCGAGAGCATGGCGGAGGCGGCCGGCTGGTCGACCGCGCCGGTGCTCGACGCGCGGTGGAACTGCTACGACCACCGCGAGGTGCTGCGCGACCACATGCCGACGATGGTCGGCGGCGCCGACCCCGACCCGGTGCAGGTGCAGCAGTGGCTCCAGGTCGCGATGCTGCGCTGGACCAGCGGGGAGCACGACGACTACAGCGAGGCCTTCGCGTCCTTCGCCCGCCGCACGTGGGCCGCGCTGGGCGACGCCGCCGAGCGCGCCCGCAGCGGCGGCCCCGTCGTGGTCGTGACGTCGGGCAGCGCGATCGCCTGGGTCGTCGTGGCCCTCGTCGGCGGCTGGGAGCCGGAGGTGCCGGCCGCCGAGCTCGCCGGCGCCTGGACGCGCCTGCACCCCGTCGTGGTGAACACCGCGGTCACGAAGGTCGCCGTCGGCCCCGCCGGCGTCCGCCTCGTGTCGTTCAACGAGCACGTCCACCTCGAGGCCACCGCCCCCGTAGCGGGGTGAGGGTCGTGGGGGTCTCCCCGCGGGCTCAGACGAGCTTGCGGAGCACGCCGAGCGGGGCGTGCTTGAGCACGACGCTCATGGGCGCCCAGGGCAGGGGCGGGACGCAGGCCGACGCCTTCTCCTTCTCGATCGCCGCGACCATGGCGCGCACGCCCTTCTCGGTCGAGACGATCATCGGCGGGTTGCCGCCGGTGCCGTCGTTCATCTCCGAGGTGATGAACCCGGGGTAGAGCACGGTCACCTTGATGTCGGAGCCGTAGACGTCGGCCCGCACGCCCTCGGCCAGGTGGGCGACGCCGGCCTTGGTCGCGGCGTACGTCGTCGTCGACCCCGGCAGCCCGCGCATCGCGGACATCGACGACACCATGACGAGGTGCCCGTCGCCCTGCGTGCGGAACACCTCGAGCGCGGCCTCGGTCTGCGCCAGCGCGCCGAGGAAGTTGGTGACGGCGGTCTGCCGGTTCGCGCGGTGCTTGCCGGTGCCGAGCTGCGCGCCCTTGCCGAGACCCGCGTTGACGATGAAGCGGTCGATGCGCCCCAGCGCCCGCGCGAGGTCGTGCACGACGGTGAAGACGGCGTCGTCGTCGGTGACGTCGAGCGCCCGCACCTCCACGCGCCGCTCCGGGTGCCGCGCCAGGATCTCGGAGCGCAGCTCGTCGAGGCGGTCGGTACGGCGGGCGCACAGGCCGAGGTCGTAGCCGAGGTCCGCGAACTGGCGGGCCATCTCCGCCCCCAGCCCGGAGCTCGCGCCGGTGATGACGATCGTGCGTGCGTCGCTCATGCGCCCAGTGTGACCGAGACGCCGCCGGGCCGTCGGCCGGGTACGGCGGCACCCCCGCGCCCGCCGTACCCGCCCGGGGTCCGACGCGCCGGCCCTCGGATCGGTTGCGTCCTGGCCGTGGGAGAAAAAGACAGGCTTGACTGTTTGTGGGCACGTGCCCCAGGGTGGGCCGGGTGACCGTGACGGAGCGCACGAACCGCGTGCCCCAGGAGGAGCGCACGCGGGCCATGCGCGCACGCCTGCTCGAGGCCTGCGTCGAGGTGCTGGCCGAGCGGGGCTGGGCGGGCACGTCGACGACCGTGGTCTCGCAGCGCGCCGGCGTGAGCCGCGGCGCGCAGCTGCACCACTTCCCGTCCAAGAGCGACCTCGTCGTGGCCGCGGTCGAGCACCTGACGCAGGCGCGGCGCGCCGAGCTGAGCGCTGCCGTCGCCGCGCTGGGCGAGGGGCGCAGCACGGGCGCGGTGCTGCGCATGCTGGCCGACCTGTTCACCGGCCCCGTCTTCACCGCGGCTCTCGAGCTGTGGGTCGCGGCCCGCGCCGACGACGCGCTGCGCGAGGTCGTCGCGCCCTTCGAGCGCCACCTCGGCCGCGAGACCCACAAGCTGGCCGTCGAGCTGCTCGGCGCCGACGAGTCCCGACCCGGCGTCCGCGAGCTCGTGCAGGCCACGCTCGACCTCGTGCGCGGCCTCGGCCTCGCCGCGACGCTCGGCGACGACACCGCGCGCCGCGCCCGGATCCTCGACCAGTGGGCGCTCACGCTCGACGCCGCGCTCGACGCCGCCCCCGCCACGCCCGCCGCTCCCGCGACCCCCGACCTCCAGGAGTCCTGATGGCCCCGCCCCCCGACCCCGCCGCCGGAGGCGCCCTCGCGGGCGTCCTGGCCGACCTCGACGCGCTGTCGGCCCGCCTGGACGCCCTGGTCGCCCCGCTGCCCGAGGCCGACTGGCGCCGCCCGACGCCGGCGGCGGGCTGGGACGTCGCGGCCCAGGTCGCGCACCTCGCCTGGACCGACGTCGCCGCCACCGCGGCCGCCGGCGCCGCGGCCGGGGCGAAGGAGCCCTGGGACGCCCTGGTGCTGCAGGCGATGAGCGACCCCGAGCACTTCGTGGACACGTCGGCGACGGAGGGGGGCGCCGTACCGCCCGCCACGCTGCTGGCCGACTGGCGCGACCGCCGCGCCACCCTGCAGGCGGCGCTGCGCGAGCTGGCCGAGCGGCACCCGGGGGCGAAGATGCCCTGGTTCGGCCCGCCGATGAGCCCGACGTCGATGGCGACGGCGCGGTACATGGAGACCTGGGCCCACGGCCTCGACGTCGCCGACGCCCTCGGAGCGCCGGTCGAGCACGACGACGGCGTGCGCCACGTCTGCCACATCGGCGTGCGTACCCGCGCCTTCTCCCACCTCAACCGCGGTGAGGAGGCCCCGACCGCCGAGGTGCGCGTCGAGCTCGTCGGCCCCTCGGGTGCCACGTGGACGTGGGGTCCGGAGGACGCCGCGCAGCGCGTCGAGGGGCCCGCGGTCGACTTCGCCCAGCTCGTCACGCAGCGCCGGCACCGCGCCGACCTCGCCCTGCGCGCCGTCGGCGCCCAGGCCGACCACTGGCTCGACGTCGCCCAGGCCTTCGCCGGTCCGCCCGGCCCGGGCCGCGCGCCGGCCGGCACCGACACCGGCACCGCCACCCGCACCGACAGCCAGGGAGGAACGGCGTGAGCGACGTGCTCCGCATCGGCAACTGCTCGGGGTTCTACGGCGACCGGCTCTCCGCCATGCGCGAGATGCTCGAGGGCGTCACGACCGGCCCCGAGGGGCCGCGCGGCCTCGACGTGCTCACCGGCGACTACCTCGCCGAGCTGACGATGCTCATCCTCGGCAAGGACCGCATGCGCGACCCGGCGTCCGGCTACGCCCGCACCTTCCTGCGCCAGGCGGAGGACTGCCTCGGTCTCGCGCTCGAGAAGGGCGTGCGCATCGTCGCCAACGCCGGCGGGCTCAACCCCGCCGGGCTCGCCGACCGCCTCGCCGAGGTCGCGCAGGGCCTGGGCCTGTCGCCGCGCATCGCCCACGTGAGCGGCGACGACCTCTCCGCCGCGCTGCGCGAGGGCGCGGTGGCGCTGCACCCGGCCGACCGCGACTGGTCGCAGGCCCTCACGGCCAACGCCTACCTGGGCGCGTTCGGCATCGCCGAGGCCCTGGGCGCCGGTGCCGACGTCGTCGTCACCGGCCGCACCACGGACGCCTCCCTCGTCGTCGGCCCCGCGGCGGCGCACTTCGGCTGGGGCCCGACGGCGTACGACGAGCTCGCGGGCGCCGTCGTCGCCGGCCACGTGCTGGAGTGCGGCACGCAGGCCACCGGCGGCAACTTCTCCGGGTTCGGCGACCTGCCGCCCGACGCGCTCACCACGCCCCTGGGCTTCCCCGTCGCGGAGATCGCCGCGGACGGCTCGTTCGTCGTCACCAAGCACGACGGCACCGGCGGCGCGGTCACGACCGACACCGTCACCGCTCAGCTGGTCTACGAGATCCAGTCGAACCGCTACCACGGCCCCGACGTCACCACCCACCTCGAGACGGTGCGCCTCGAGCAGGTCGGCCCCGACCGCGTGCGGGTCGGCGGCGTCGTCGGCAGCCCGCCGCCGGAGCGGCTCAAGGTCGCCGTCAACGTGCTGGGCGGCTGGCGCAACAGCGTCGAGTTCGTGCTCACCGGCCTCGACATCGACCACAAGGCCGCGTGGGTGCGCGCCCAGGTCGAGTCGACCCTCGACGCCTCGCCGCTGGGCCGGCCCGCGACCCTCGACTGGTCGGACACCGGGCCCGCCACGCCGGACGCCCCCACCGAGGAGTCGGCGTCCGTCCTGCTGCGCGCCACCGTGCTCGACCCGGACGCCGAGAAGGTCGGCCGTCCCTTCACCTCCGCCGCCGTCGAGCTCGCCCTCGGCTCCTACCCCGGCTTCGCGATCACCGCGCCGCCGGCCAAGCCCTCGCCGTACGGCGTCTACCACCCGGCGTACGTCGACCGCGGCGCCGTCGAGCACCTCGTCGTCGTGCGGGGTGCCGACGGCGAGGAGCAGCGCGTCGTCGTGGCCGACCCCCCGGTGACCACCGGGGCGGACGAGGTGGCGGGCGTGGAGGCGCAGGCGCAGCGCCCCTCGCCGTACCCCGCCCCGATCGACACGCTGACGCGCCGGATGCCGCTCGGCTCCTTCGTCCACGCCCGCTCGGGCGACAAGGGCGGCGACGCCAACATCGGGCTCTGGGTCGCGACGACCGGCGCCCGGCACGACCCGGCGAAGCACGCGGCGCGCGTCACCTGGCTGACCAAGCTCGTCACCCCCAGCCGCATCCGCGAGCTGGTGCCGGAGGCGGCCGACCTCGAGGTCGAGGTCTACCCGCTGCCCAACCTCGGAGGAGTCAACGTGGTGGTCAAGGGTCTGCTCGGCGAGGGGGTCGCGGCCTCCACCCGCTTCGACCCCCAGGCCAAGGGCCTCGGCGAGTGGGTGCGCAGCCGCATGGTCAGCGTCGAGGACTCGCTGCTGTGAGCGGGAGGATGGAGACCTCGCTGGCCGCCGACGTCGCCTTCACGGGTACGCCGGAGCGCACCGCCCTGCGCGAGGCCGCCGCGGCGTTCACGCGGCGGGAGGTCGCGCCGCACCTGCAGGAGTGGGAGGACGCCGGCGCCCTGCCGCGCGAGCTGCACGCGGCGACGGCGAAGGCGGGCCTGCTCGGCATCGGCTTCCCCGAGGCCGTCGGCGGCGACGGCGGCGACCTGCTCGACTCCGTGACGGTGACCGAGGGGATCTTCGACGGCGGCGGCTCGGGCGGTCTCATCGCCAGCCTGTTCACCCACGGCATCGCGCTGCCGCACATCGTGGCGAGCGGCGACGCCGACCTCGTCGACCGCTTCGTGCGGCCCACCCTGGCCGGCGAGACGATCGGCTCGCTCGGCATCACCGAGCCCGAGGGCGGCTCCGACGTGGCGTCGATCCGCACCACGGCGGTGCGCGACGGGGACCACTACGTCGTCAACGGCGCCAAGACCTTCATCACCTCGGGCACGCGGGCCGACTTCGTCACCACCGCGGTGCGCACGGGCGGCGCGTTCGAGCCGGGCAAGGGCCACGGCGGGGTCTCGCTGCTCGTCGTCGAGGCCGGCACGCCCGGGTTCACGGTGGACCGCAAGCTCGAGAAGATGGGGTGGCACTGCTCCGACACCGCGCAGCTGTCGTTCGTCGACTGCCGCGTGCCCGCGGCCAACCTCGTCGGCGAGGAGGGCACCGGGTTCGTCCAGATCGCGCAGCAGTTCGTCGTCGAGCGGATCGGCCTGGCGGTCCAGGGCTACGCGGCCGCGGCCCGCGCGCTGGCGCTCGCCGCGGCGTACGCCCACGACCGGCAGACCTTCGGCAAGCCGCTCAGCTCGCGCCAGGTGGTGCGCCACAAGCTCGTCGAGATGCGCCGCCAGGTCGAGGTGGCGCGCACCTACACGCACGCGGTCGCCGCGCGGCACGACGCGGGCGAGCAGGTGATCGCCGAGGCGTGCCTGGCGAAGGAGACCGCGGTGCGCACCGCCGAGCAGGTGTGCCACGAGGCGGTGCAGCTCTTCGGCGGCACCGGCTACATGCGGGGCTCGGAGGTCGAGCGGCACTACCGCGACGTGCGGCTGCTCGGCATCGGCGGCGGCGCCAACGAGGTGCTCGCCGACCTCTCCTCGCGGCTGCTGGGGTACGCCGGATGAGGCTCCTGCGCCCGCTCGGCGGGGAGGTGTCGCGCCACGTCGCGGCGCCGGTCGACGCGGTGTGGGACCTCGTCAGCGACGTGACGCGGATCGGGGAGTTCTCGCCCGAGACGTTCGAGGCGCGCTGGACCCGCGGCTCCACCGGCCCCGCGGTCGGCGCGACCTTCAAGGGGCACGTGAAGCGCAACGGCGTGGGCCCGACGTACTGGACCCCCTGTCGCATCACGCGCTGCGAGCCCGGCCGCGTCCTCGAGTGGTCGGTGGGGACGCCGAAGCAGACGATCAACAACTGGGGCTACCGCCTCGAGCCCGCGGGCGACGGCACGCGGGTGACGGAGTACTACCGCCTCGACCCGGCGCTGCCCGTGCGCCTGTACTGGCTGCTGCTGGGGCAGCTGCGGGGCCGGACCAACGAGCGCGGCATGCGCACGACGCTGGACCGCATGGCGCGCGTCCTGGAGGAGGGCCGATGAGCACGAACCGCGAGGCACTGCTGGAGAAGGTCGAGGCGCTCGACGCCGAGAACGCGAAGGCCGTCGCCGGGGGCGGCGAGAAGTACGTCGCGCGCCACAAGGAGCGGGGGAAGCTGCTGGCCCGCGAGCGCATCGAGCTGCTCGTCGACGAGGGCTCGGCGTTCCTCGAGCTGAGCCCGCTGGCCGGCTGGGGCTCCGACTTCACCGTCGGCGCCTCGCTCGTCACCGGCATCGGCGTCGTCGAGGGCGTGGAGTGCATGATCACCGCCAACGACCCGACGGTGAAGGGCGGCGCGTCGAACCCCTGGACGCTGAAGAAGGCCTTCCGGGCGGCGCAGGTGGCGGCCGAGAACGGGCTGCCCACCATCGCGCTCGTCGAGTCCGGCGGCGCCGACCTGCCGACGCAGAAGGAGATCTTCATCCCCGGCGGGCGGATGTTCCGCGACATCACCCGGGCCTCCGCCGACCGGCGTCCCACCATCGCGCTGGTGTTCGGCAACTCGACCGCCGGCGGCGCCTACATCCCCGGCATGAGTGACTACACCGTCATGGTCAAGGAGGGCGCCAAGGTGTTCCTCGGCGGACCGCCGCTGGTGAAGATGGCGACCGGCGAGGAGTCCGACGACGAGTCCCTGGGCGGTGCGGAGATGCACGCCCGCACCTCGGGCCTCGCCGACTACCTGGCCGCCGACGAGCACGACGCGATCCGCATCGGGCGGCGCATCGTGGCCCGCCTCGGGGTCCGCAAGGCGCGCGCCGACGCCGCGCTGCCGGCGTACGCCGAGCCGGACCTCGACCCCGACGGCCTGCTCGACCTCGTGCCGACCGACCTGAAGGAGCCGTTCGACCCCCGCGAGGCGATCCTGCGGATCGTCGACGGCACCACGCCCGGTGTCGGGCCGGCGGCCAACGTGCCGTTCGACGAGTTCAAGCCGCTCTACGGCTCCTCGCTGGTGACGGGCTGGGCGCGCATCCACGGTCGGCCCGTCGGCATCCTCGCCAACGCCCAGGGCGTGCTGTTCAGCGAGGAGGCGCAGAAGGCGACGCAGTTCATCCAGCTCGCCAACCAGGTCGACACGCCGCTGCTGTTCCTGCACAACACGACCGGCTACATGGTCGGCGCCGAGTACGAGCAGGGCGGGATCATCAAGCACGGCGCGCAGATGATCAACGCGGTCTCCAACTCCGCGGTGCCGCACCTCACGGTGATCATGGGCGCCTCCTACGGCGCCGGGAACTACGGCATGAACGGCCGCGCCTACGACCCCCGCTTCCTCTTCACCTGGCCCTCCGCGAAGTCGGCCGTCATGGGCCCGGCGCAGCTCGCCGGCGTCATGGACCTCGTCATGCGGGCCGGCGCCGAGGCCAAGGGCCAGCCGTACGACGAGGAGGGCGCCGCGGGCATCCGCGCGTACGTCGAGCAGCAGGTCGAGGAGCAGAGCCTGCCGTTCTTCCTCTCCGGGCTCGTGTACGACGACGGGGTCATCGACCCGCGCGACACCCGCACCGTGCTCGGCATCTGCCTGTCCGTCATCGACAACCAGCCGATCCGCGGGACCGACCGCTTCGGCGTCTTCAGGATGTGAGTGCACCCGTGATCACCCGAGTCCTCGTCGCCAACCGCGGCGAGATCGCCCGCCGCGTCTTCGCCACGTGCCGCCGCCTCGGCGTCGCCACCGTGGCCGTGCACTCCGACGCCGACGCCCACCTGCCGTTCGTGGCCGAGGCCGACACCGCGGTGCGGCTGCCCGGCAGCACGCCGGCCGAGACCTACCTGCGCGCCGACCTCGTGCTCGCGGCCGCCCGGGCCGCGGGCGCCGACGCGGTGCACCCCGGCTACGGCTTCCTGTCCGAGAACGCCGCGTTCGCCCGGGCCGTCGTCGACGCGGGCCTGACCTGGATCGGCCCCAGCCCCGAGTCGATCGACGTCATGGGCTCGAAGGTCGCCGCCAAGGAGCTGATGGCGGGCGCCGGCGTACCCATCCTGGACTCGGTCGAGCCGACGGCCGCCACCGAGGACGACCTGCCCCTGCTGGTGAAGGCCTCGGCGGGCGGCGGCGGGCGCGGCATGCGCATCGTGCGCACCCTCGCCGAGCTGCCCGACGCCGTCGCGGCCGCCGAGGCCGAGGCCGCGAGCGCCTTCGGCGACGGCACCGTCTTCGTGGAGCCGTACGTCGAGCGCGGCCGCCACGTCGAGGTGCAGGTCGTCGGCACCGAGCAGGGCGCGATCGTGCTCGGCGAGCGGGACTGCTCGCTGCAGCGCCGCCACCAGAAGGTCGTCGAGGAGGCGCCCGCGCCCGGGCTCGCCGAGGAGACGTGGCGCGCCCTGCACGAGGCGGCCCGCCGGGCCGCGGAGGCGATCGACTACCGCGGTGCCGGCACGGTCGAGTTCCTCATGGACGCGACCACCCAGCGGTTCTTCTTCCTCGAGATGAACACGCGCCTGCAGGTCGAGCACCCGGTCACCGAGCAGGTCTTCGGGATCGACCTCGTCGCCATGCAGCTCGCGGTCGCGGAGGGCACGCCGCTGCCCGCCGCCCGCCCCGAGCCGGTGGGCCACGCGATCGAGGTGCGGCTGTACGCCGAGGACCCGGCGGCCGACTACCAGCCCCAGTCGGGCCTGCTGACGGCGTTCGAGCTGCCGGGTGTCGACGTCGCGTTCGAGCTCGGCACCGCGCCGGCCGGCCTGCGCCTGGACTCCGGGTTCGCCGACGGCGACGAGGTCGGCACCCACTACGACGCGATGCTCGCCAAGGTGATCGCCTGGGCCCCGACGCGGCGCGAGGCCGCGCGCGCCCTGGCCGGCGCGCTGCGCCGCGCCCGCCTCCACGGGGTCGTCACCAACCGCGACCAGCTCGTCGCGGTGCTCGGCGACGAGGCCTTCCTGGCCGGGGACGTCTCGACGGCCTTCCTCGGCGAGCGCCCGCTCGGCGGGGAGCGGCCCGCCGTACGCCCCGCGGCGGTGGCCGCCGCCGTCGCGCTCGCCGAGACCGCGCGGGGGGAGCGGACCGTGCAGCGCGGCATCCCGGTCGCGTGGCGCAACGTGCCCTCGCAGCCGCAGGTGACCCGGTTCGCGCACGGCGACACCGAGGTCGAGGTGGCGTGGACCGGCGCCCGCGGGGGCGTCGACGGGTACGTCGTGGACGACGCCACGGTCGTGGCCGCGAGCCCCACGCGCGTGGTGCTGGAGGTGGACGGGGTGCGCTCGACGTACGCCGTCGCGGTGCCCGCGGGCGGGGTGGGCGTGGTCGACGTCGACGGCCCCGGGGGCCACGTGGCGCTCCGGGTCTCACCGCGGTTCACCGACCCGGCCGACGCGGTCGCGAGCGGCTCGCTGCTCGCGCCCATGCCCGGCACGGTCGTGCGGGTGGTGGCCGAGGCCGGGCAGCAGGTCGCCGCGGGCGACCCGGTGCTCGTGCTCGAGGCGATGAAGATGCAGCACACCGTGGCGGCGCCGCACGACGGCACCGTCACCGACGTCCCGGTCGCTGCCGGGCAGCAGGTGGCCGCGGGCGAGGTGCTCGCGGTCGTCGCCGACGGAGGGGAAGAGGCATGAGCACGTTCACCGAGCCCGACGAGCGCACCGCGCTGCGGGAGGCGGTCGCGAAGCTGGCGGCCAAGTACGGCCACGAGTACGTCGCGAAGCAGGCCCGCGAGGGCGGCAAGATGACCGAGATGTGGCTCGAGATGGGCCGCAACGGCTTCCTCGGCGTCAACATCCCCGAGGAGCACGGCGGCGGGGGCGGCGGCATGGCCGACCTCGCGGCGGTGCTCGAGGAGTCGGCGGCGGCCGGCGCGCCGCTGCTGATGATGGTCGTCAGCCCCGCGATCTGCGGCTCGATCATCAACCGCTGCGGCACGCCCGAGCAGAAGCAGCGCTGGCTGCCGGGCATCGCCGACGGCACGCACCTCATGGCGTTCGGCATCACCGAGGCCGACGCCGGGTCCAACTCCCACCAGATCACCACGACGGCCACGCGCGACGGCGACCACTGGGTGATCAAGGGGCAGAAGACCTACATCTCCGGCGTCGACGAGGCCGCCTCCGTGCTCATCGTGGCGCGCACGGCGGACGCGACGACGGGCAAGCTCAAGCCCGCGCTCTTCGTGGTGCCGACCGACGCCCCGGGCTTCGACAAGCAGGTCATCCCCATGTCGTGGCAGGCGCCGGAAAAGCAGTTCACGCTGTTCCTCGACGACGTGCGCGTGCCGGCCGACGCGCTCGTCGGCGACGAGGACGGCGGGATGTGGCAGCTCTTCGCGGGTCTCAACCCCGAGCGGATCATGGGCGCGGCGTTCTCGTGCGGCATGGCGCGCTACGCGCTCGACAAGGGCGTGGCCTACGCGAAGGAGCGCTCCGTGTGGCGCGACCAGCCCATCGGCGCCCACCAGGGCATCGCGCACCCGCTGGCGAAGATCAAGATCGAGCTCGAGCAGGCGCGGCTGCTGTGGCAGAAGGCCGCGGCGCTGTACGACGCGGGCGACGACTTCGGCGCGGGTGAGTACGCCAACATGGCCAAGTACGCCGGCGGCGAGGTCGCCTGCAACGCCACCGACGTCGCCGTCCACACCCACGGCGGCAACGGCCTGACCGTCGAGTACGGGCTGGGCAACATGCTCGTCGCCGCGCGATTGGGCCGCATCGCGCCCGTGAGCCGCGAGATGATCCTCAACTTCGTCGCCATGCACACCCTGGGCCTGCCGAAGTCGTACTGAGGCCGGCGGGGCGACTCGGCTCGGCTTGGCGGGTTCCCCGGTGCACCGGGGAACCCGCCACTTCAGGGTGAAAACTCTCCGCCGGAAGTGGCGGGTTGCGGCGGCGGGTGTCGCTCGGAGGCAAATCCCGGGCCGGTACGGCGGCGCGTGCGGGCCGGCGTACCGCTGCGGGAGGCCGGTGGCCCGGACCCCGGCGCTCAGCGCCCGGACGCCGAGCCGCGCGGCACCGGACCGACGTCGGCGTGGCGCCCGGGCACGGCAGCGGCGTGGCGCTGGCCGGGGCCGGGGCCGTCCTTCGCGGCGAGCGCGTCGGCGACGAGCCCGGTGGTGAAGGCGTAGACCGCCTTGTGGACGACGTCGAGCACCAGCTCGCTGCGCGGCCAGGTCTGCGGGGGCGCCCCGACGCCGGTGGCGTTCTCGAGCACCTGGTCGGTGGTGAGGCGCAGGACGGTGAACTTCGCCGAGGCCAGGGGCCCGCGCAGCCCGGCGTGCGCCATCGTCGACCGCACCACGCCGAGCAGGGCGGCCTGGCCGTGGTGCATGGCCCAGTTGGTCGCGGTCGAGCGCGCCCCGGTCTGCTCGTCGGCACCGACGAGACGCTCGAGCACGCGGGCGGGCACGTAGGAGTCG
Organism: Nocardioides sp. ChNu-99; assembly: GCF_029493445.1. Classification (NCBI taxonomy): domain Bacteria; kingdom Bacillati; phylum Actinomycetota; class Actinomycetes; order Propionibacteriales; family Nocardioidaceae; genus Nocardioides; species Nocardioides sp. ChNu-99. Next base: position 19,338 of record NZ_JAHWBL010000005.1, read on the forward strand.
GGTCGCCGCGTGAACCGCTGCTCGACCTTCTCGCCCACGGTCATCACCGCGACCCCGATCGCCCCGGCCGCCAGGCCCTGCCCCACCACGCGTCGTACCAGTCGTCGGCTCATGGGGGCCCGGTACCCGATCCGGGCGGCCGGCTACTTCAGCGGGTCGTGGCCCCAGTTCATCAGCGACCATCGCCACTTCGTGTCGGTGACGTCGCCCTTCGGCCGCTGCGCGGAGTGCCGCGCGACGTACCCGACGACCTTGCGCATGTGCGCGGCGTCGTCGTCGGTGAGCTCGGTCTTGTTCTTGTGCTTGATCTCGACGATGCGGCGACCCGACTTGTGCCCGGTCGACTCGCCCTCGCCCTGCCCGACCGACTGCGACTCGTCGGTCTCGAGCCACTTCTCGAGCTCGGACGGGGTCATGTTCACGGCGTCCTGCCAGTCGTCCCAGACCTCGGCGACGGCGTCGTTGGTCTCGCTCATGCGGGCGACGCTACGTCGGCGCGGCAAGGACGCGCCGGGCTCGGCGGACGGGATGTCACACTCTGGCCGGCCGTCTCGTCCTCGGTGTGGACGGCCCGCCGGGGGCCGCGACGGAGAGGGACGGACATGCGGGTGGCAGTGGCGGGCGGGACCGGGCTGGTCGGAGCGCTCACGGCGGAGGCGCTGCGCGCCGCGGGGCACGAGACCCTCGTGCTGGCCCGCTCGACGGGCGTCGACCTCACGCGGCCGGGGGCCGCACTCGCGGCGACGCTGACCGAGCGCCTCGCCGGCGTCGACGCCGTGGTCGACGCGCTCAACGTGGTCACGATGAAGGGCGCGGAGTCGGAGGCGTTCTTCGGCCGCACCACCGAGGCCCTCCTCGCCGCTGAGCAGGCCGCCGGCGTCGGGCACCACGTCGTGCTCTCCATCGTCGGCATCGACCGGGTTCCCTACGACTACTACGCGGGCAAGGTGCGCCAGGAGGCGCTCGTGACCGCCGGCCCCGTGCCCTGGACCGTCCTGCGCGCGACCCAGTTCCACGAGTTCGCGGGGCAGATGACCCGGCGGATGTCGCTCGGCCCCGTCGGCCTCGCGCCCCGGATGCCGGTGCGGCCCGTCGCCGCCGCCGAGGTCGCCGAGCACCTCGCGCGCCTCGCGGTGGGCGAGCCCCGCCGTACCGTCCTCGAGCTCGCCGGCCCCGCCCGCGAGGACCTCGCCGTCATGGCCCGCCGCACCGCCCGCACCCCGGCGCGCCGCGCAGGCGGACCGCGGTGCGTCGTGCCCGTGCCCGTCCCCGGCGCCTTCGGGAAGGGCGTGCGCGCCGGGGCGCTCGTGCCCGCCTCACCCGACCTCGTCGGCACGCAGACGTTCGCGGAGTGGCTCGGTGGCCGCTGAGGCGCGGGGCGACGCGGCGCTGCTGGCGGCGCGGTACGACGCGCTGCGGCCCCGGCTGGTCGGCGTGGCCTACGCCCTCCTCGGCTCGCGGGCGGAGGCGGAGGACGTCGTCGCCGACACGTGGCTGCGGCTCGTCGCGGTCACCGACCCGGTCGACGACCTCGAGGCGTGGTCGGTGGTGGCGGTGTCGCGGCGGGCGCTCGACGTGCTCCGCTCGGCGCGGGTACGGCGGGAGGCCTACGTCGGCCCCTGGCTCCCCGAGCCGGTGCTCGGCGGGCTCGTGGGCCCCGGCGGTCTCGGCGGCGACGGCGGGGCGGGTGGCAGCGGCGACCCCGCAGACCGGGTGACGCTGGCCGAGGAGGTGCACTACGCGCTGCTGGTGCTGCTCGAGCGGCTCTCCCCGGCGGAGCGCACGGCGTGGGTGCTGCACGACGTGTTCGGGCTGTCGTTCGACGAGGTGGCCCGGGTCGTGGGGCGCACGCCGGCCGCGGTGCGCCAGCTGGCCAGCCGGGCCCGGCGCCACCTGGCCGCGGAGCGCACCCGCACGCCCGTGGACCCGGCCGAGCACGACGCGGTCGTCGCCGCGTTCGCCGGGGCATCGCTGCAGGGCGACCTCGCCGGTCTCGTCGCGGTGCTCGACCCCGACGTCGTGCTCACCGGGGACGGTGGCGGCGTCGTCAGCTCCGCACGCCGCCCGGTGGTGGGCGCCGACCGCGTCGCGCGCTTCCTGCTCGGCGTGCTGGCGAAGGTCGACGCGGCGGCGGGTGAGCGCGTCGAGCTCGTGCGGGTCAACGGTGCGACCGGGTTCGCGATCGTCCGGCCCGAGAGCCCCGACGGCGCCGCCCGCGCTACCGGCGTCGTGGCCCTGACCACGGCGGGCGGGCGCGTCGTCCGCGTCGACCTGGTGCGCAACCCGGCGAAGCTGGCGGGGCTGCGCGGATTCCCCGCCTAGGCGGGGAATCATGTGCTCTACGGCCTAGGCATTGGCCGTAGACCACAGGTCTCCCCGCTCAGGCGGGGAAACCCCAGGGCCCCGCTCAGTGCGCGGCGAGCTTCTTGTTCACCAGGCGCGTCAGCCAGGCGGGGGAGAAGCGCGAGGCGAGCGAGAGCACCTCGCTCTGGCGCCCGACGGGGAAGTGCACCTGGTGCAGCGTGCGCGCCAGACGCGACGGCTCCACGGCGGCGAGGATCTCGTCGGCCACGTCCTGCGGGCCGAGGTTGATGCCGAGCGACTGCGTGGTGCCGGTCGAGACGCCCTGCGTCATCGCCGTCTCGACGAACAGCGGCCACAGCGCGACGACGCGCACGCCGCGCTCGCCCCACTCGATGTCGAGCGCCTCGGTGAGGCCGCGCACGAAGAACTTCGTCGCGCTGTAGACCGCGAGCTCCGCCTGCCCGTAGATCGCGGAGGCCGACGCGAGGTTGACCACCACCGCGCCGGGCCGCAGGTGCGGCTCGGCCGCGTGCAGGCCGTTGACGACGCCGCGCACGTTCACGTCGATCTCGCGGTGGTGGCGCTCGACCGGGATCTCCTCGAACTTGCCGGCCGTGAGGATGCCGGCGTTGTTGACGAGCACGTCGAGGCGCCCGGTCTCCGCGACGAACGCGTCGAGGGCGGCGCGGAAGCCGTCCGCGTCGGAGACGTCGAGCCGGCCCGTGACGGCGCGCTGGCCGAGCGCGGCGACCTCGTCGGCCAGGGTCGCGAGGCCGTCCTCGTCGACGTCGTAGGCGCCGACGGTCCAGCCGTCGCGGGCGAAGGTGAGGGCGGCGGCGCGGCCGATGCCGGCGGCGGCGCCGGTGATGACGACGGTGCGGGAGGTCATCTAGCTTTCCTACCACCCGGTAACCACTCCGTCAGCCCCTCTGTGACCCGCAGTACGGCGCGCGCCGGCCGGCGGGGCGCCGCCGCTTCGCCCCGGGGGGAGGCTGGGGACCATGCACGCGCGCCTGGTCCTGCCGCACCAGCTGTTCGACGAGCAGCGCACGGTCGGCGCCGACCTCCTCGTCCTCGTCGAGCCCGACCTGTTCTTCCGGCAGTTCGCGTTCCACAGCCACAAGCTGGTGCTGCACCGGGCGTCGATGCGCCGCTTCGCGGCCGAGGTGGCGAAGGCGGGCCGCGCGACGGCGTACGTCGAGACGCTGGCCGACCGCGACACGGACGCCCAGCTGGCCGACCTGCTGCGCGAGCGGGGGGCGACCCGGCTCAGCTGGTTCGACGTGGTCGACGACTGGCTCGACCGCGACCTGCGCGCCGTCGCCGCGGGGCTGGGCATCGACCCGGAGGTCGAGGAGACGCCGGCGTTCCTCACCAGCGACGCCGAGGTGCGCGCCCAGCTCGCGCCGAAGCGGGGGAGCCGGCCGCGGATGGCCACGTTCTACGCCTGGCAGCGCCGGCGCCTCGACGTGCTCGTCGAGGCCGGGGAGCCGGTCGGCGGGCGCTGGTCGTTCGACGAGGAGAACCGGGAGCCCTACCCGCGCGGAGGGCTCGACGTACCCCCGCTGCCGACGGTGCGCCGCGACGCCCACGTGCGCGACGCGATCGCGTGGGTGGCGGCGGAGTTCCCCGACAACCCCGGCGACCCGGCGGCGTTCGCGTGGCCGACGAGCCGGGCGCAGGCGAAGCGGTGGCTGGAGCGGTTCGTGGCGGACCGTCTCGCCGGGTTCGGCCCGCACGAGGACGCGATCGCGGCCGACGAGCCGTTCCTCTTCCACTCGACGCTCAGCCCGCTGATCAACCTCGGGCTGCTCTCGCCGCGCGAGGTGCTCGACGCCGCGCTGGCCGCCGAGGACGTGCCGCTGGCCAGCCTCGAGGGGTTCGTGCGGCAGGTGATCGGGTGGCGGGAGTACATCCGCGGCGTCTACGTGACCCGCGGCCGCCGGCTGCGCACCGGCAACCGGTTGCGCCTGGCCCGTGACCTCGAGCCGGGCTGGTGGGACGGCACGACCGGCCTGCACCCGGTCGACGTCGTCGTACGACGCGTGCTCGAGCACGGCTACGCCCACCACATCGAGCGGCTGATGATCCTCGGCAACGCGATGCTGCTGCTGCGCACGGATCCCGACGAGGTCTACGAGTGGTTCATGGCGATGTTCGTCGACGCCTACGACTGGGTGATGGTGCCCAACGTCTACGCGATGAGCCAGTTCGCCGCCGCCGAGGCGGTGACGACGAAGCCCTACGTCTCGGGGTCGAACTACGTGCTGCGGATGAGCAACTTCTCCAAGCGCGACGGCGAGCGCGACGCCGAGGGCCGCTCCTGGGCCGACGCGTGGGACGCGCTCTACTGGCAGTTCGTCGACGACCACCGCGACGGCTTCGCCGCCAACCCGCGCACGTCGATGACCGTGCGCACCCTCGACAAGATGAAGGGTGCCCGGCGCCGCGAGCTCGCCGACCTCGCCGCGGAGTGGCTCGGGCGCTGAGGCGGGTCTCGCGGGCACCCCCGGTGCGAGTACGGCGGCACTCACCCCCGCTTGGGCACGAACGCGCCGGGGCCGTTGCGCAGCGTGGCCGACGCGGCGGCGCGCCACCACGGCCGGGCGAGGTCGGGGGCGCGGCCCGCGCCGAGGCGGTGCAGCTGGTCGGTGTGCCACGACAGGTCGAGCGCGCTGTCGACGGTGTGCAGCGCCGTCACGCGCCCGACGGCGCGCCGGCCGCGCTCGACGCGCACGGTCGGCAGCTCGACGCGCTCGAGCCCCTCCTCCAGCAGCGACCGGGCGACGTGCGGGAACACCGACGCCGGGCGCCCGAGCCCGACGACGTCGCAGTCGCCGCTGTCGACGGCCTCCTCCATGGCGGTCCGCGAGCGGAAGCCGCCCGTCACCGCCAGCGGCACGGCACCGGCCGCGGCGCGCACGCCCGCGGCGTACTCGAGGAAGTAGGCCTCGCGCGCCTTCGTCGACTCCCGCCGCGTGTCGGGGCCGAACATGACGGGCGACTCGTAGGTGCCGCCGCTGACCTCGACGAGGTCGATGCCCTCGGCGGCGAGGGCGGCGACGACCTCGCGCGACTCGGTCTCGTCGAACCCGCCGCGCTGGAAGTCGGCGGAGTTGAGCTTCACGCCGACCGCGAAGCCGGGGGAGACGCGCTCGCGGATCGAGCGCACCACCTCGAGCAGGAACCGGCGGCGCCGCTCGGGGTCGCCGCCCCAGCCGTCGGTGCGCCGGTTGGCGAGGGGGGACAGGAACTGGGTGACGAGGTAGCCGTGCGCCGCGTGCACCTGCACCCCGTCGAACCCGGCGGCCTCGGCGACCGCCGCGGTGCGGGCGTAGCGCTCGACGACGTCGAGGATCTCCGACTCGGACAGCTCGCGAGGACGGGTGGCGACGGGTACGGCGGCGGCCACCGCGCTCGGCGCGACGGGGCGGGAGCGGCCCACGAGCGCGTTGGCCTGGCGGCCGGGGTGGTTGACCTGCATCCACAGCGGGGTGCCCGAGCCGGCGAAGCCGTCGGCCCAGCGGGTGAGCGCCTCGAGGTGGCGCTCGTCCTCGACCACGACGTTGCCGGGCTCGCCGCGCTGGCGCAGGTCGACCATGACGTTGCCCGTCACGACCAGGCCCCACCCGCCGCCGGCCCATGCGTCGTACAAGCGCCCCAGGCGGGCGGTCGGCGCCCCGGCGGACGTGCCGAGCGACTCGCTGAGGGCCGACTTCATGAGGCGGTTCGGCAGCACCTGGCCGCAGGGGAGGGTCAGGGGCGCTGCGAGGTCGGTCATGGGGGGACTCTAGGGGCGTTGTTGAACGCGGTTCAAGAGCGGGTGCCGGCCGAGTGACGGGCCGGGTGACAGGCTGGCGGCATGCGGGTGCGCTTCCACGGCGAGATCGCCGGAGTCGGGTCGACGAGCGGCGTGCGGGTGGTCGTGGGGCGGTGGGTCCGCTCGCCGTACGGCGAGGTCGCCGACGCCATGGTCGAGACCGCCGACGGCCACCGGGTGCTGGTCGCCCCCAGCCAGGACCTCGCCGACTTCATCGCCGCGACCTACACGTTCGACGAGGTGCGCGTCGAGCCCGTCGAGCTCGTGGCGACCGACGGGACGCGCCGGTTCACGAGCCCGTCGCTGCGCCTGGAGATCGAGGTCGGGCGGCCGACGCTGCTCGGGCGGCTCGTCGCGCTGGTGCCTCGGCGCATCGCCACCTCGCCGCTGTGGTGCGCCGTCACCGACCCCGTGGCGCGCGTCCTGCTGCGGGGCGTGCGCACCCGCGGGTCCGCCGGCGGCGGGCGGCGGGAGTGGTACGGCGCGCACGGCGTCCGCGCCGTCACGGCCGTGCGGGGCTCGTTCGACGGCGTCGACCTCGGCGCGCTGCGCCCCGTCGACCCACCGGCCCGCTTCGGGTTCAGCTCGACGCCGCCGCGCCCGAGCATCACGAGCGTCGTGACGACGATCGACCTGCCCGACGGCGGGTGACGGCGAGCCCCGCCGAACGGGTAGCCGCGGCGCCCGCCCACGGCGGACGTCATGCGGGGCGAGCGCTGGGGCCCACGGTCGGGATGACGTCCCGCGGGGAGGCGGGAGGGCGGCGTGGACCCACACCGGACGTCATGCGGGGCGAGCGCCCTGCGCCACGATCGGGATGACGTCCGCGAGCGAGCCACCGTCAGTCCTTGAACCACACCTGCTGGTTCTTCGCGTCCGTCGCGACACCGGGCTGGGCGCGGACCCAGCTCGAGAACGTCTTGTGGCCCAGCGTCGCCTCGTCGAAGCCGGGGCTCATCCGCACGAGCACCTGCTTCAGCTCGGACATCCGCACCTTGCCGTCGTCGCTCTTGCGGGCCAGCAGGTTCATGGCGTTGCGGAAGAGCTTGGAGTACGGGATGGGCTTGGCCCGCTCCTCCGGCGCCGTCTCGGTCCGAGCGGCCGCGGCGGCGCGCGCACCGGACGCCGCGGCGTCCGCCCCCTGGTCCGCCGCGGAGGCGGCCGGAGCGGGCGGCGTCTCGGGGCGGACCACCCGCTCGACGCCGGGCAGCGCGTCGTACTTGGTGAACTCGTCGCACGCCGCCTCCCAGTAGCGCCCGACCGATCCCGCGACACCGACGCCGACGACGGAGCGGCCGAGGCGCTTGGCCTTCTGCGCGACGGCCACGTAGTCGGAGTCCCCGGCCGCGACCAGGACGTGGGTGATGTCGGGGTGGCGCATCATGTCGTCGAAGACGTCGGTGGCGAGCCGGATGTCGGCCCCGTTCTTCGTGCCGGCCAGGGGAAACAGCTGCGTCAGGTCGAGGGCGCGGGCGGTGACGTCGCGGGCGTACGACGCGAACGCCGGGCACGCCCAGTTCGCGTAGGCCCGGCTGATCGCCACCACGCCCAGCGACGCCGCGTAGTCGACGATCGCGTCGACGTCGATCCGCGAGGCCTCCAGCCGCGGGGCGACCGTCGGGTCGTCGGCGGCGGCGTGGACGACGCGGTCCTTGATCCACGCGCTCTTGCCGTGCACGGCGTTGTACTGCGACGCGACCAGGTTCTCGAAGTCGAGGTAGAGCGCGACACGGGGCTCGCTCACAGGTCCTCCCCGACCACCGCGTCGGAGGCGTCGCGCACCTGGACGACGCGGCCCGCCTCGACGACGGCGACGTACCCGTGGGGAAGCGCGAGCGCCCGGCCCACGTCCCAGCGGCGCCGGGCGACCTCCCACGCGGGCCAGGCCGCGAGGCGCTCGGGGGTCCAGCTGCGGTCGGCCGTCGGCGGGAAGGGCTCGACGAACCACCCCGAGTCCGTCGGGTTCGTCACGTGGTCGCGCTTCAGGAGCAGCGCGGGCGCGTCGAGGCAGCCGCGCACCCCGATGACGCGCTGGTCGAAGCGGGCGAACGTGGCGCGGGCGCTCGACGCCCCCGCGACGCGCACCTGCTCGAGGTCGATGGTCAGCGCGTGGCTGAGGTCCTCGGTCTCCTGCGCGGCGTCGGTCTCGTACGCCGGGGCCACCACCACGAACCCGCCCTCGCGGGCGCGGAGCGTGAACGGCCCCCAGCCCGGCGCCGCCGCGAGCCCGTCGACCGGCGCCGTGCCGAGCGCCGCGACCTGGTTGAGCACGCCCTGGGCCAGTGGCGCCATCCGGGCCCGCGCGGTGGCCCGAACCTCGACGCCGCCGATCCGGGCGGTCACGGTCTCGAGTCCGGAGGCGTCGGGTACGTCGGCAGCGGGCGCGTCGCTCATGGGGCGATCCTGCCGCACGGGGCGTGGTTTCGAGGGCTTGCCAGAACAAGCCACCTCAACCACCGCGGGGCCGACGGGTCAGGCGCGCTTCGGCGGCAGCGGCACGAACATCGAGGTGCCCGCGGCGTACTCCGGGTAGCCGGGGCGCCGCATCATCTCCCGCTCCAGCAGCCGCGCGCCGGTGGCGAACGCGAGGAAGTACGTCATCGCCGCCGGCGCCACCACCGTCGCGAGGCCCGCGACCCAGCCGGAGCCGAGGCCGCCCACGAGCCACAGCCCCCACCACACGCACGCGTCGCCGAAGTAGTTCGGGTGCCGCGACCACGCCCACAGCCCGGTGTCCATGACCGGCGGACGCTCCTCCTTCGGCACGGCCTTGTACGCCGCCAGCTGGGCGTCGCCGACGGCCTCGAACGTCAGCCCCACGGCCCACACGACCACGCCGAGCGCGATCGGCCACCGGGCCCACGGGTCCTCCGGCACCGCCAACGCGATGCCGACGACGACCGGCGTGGCCACCACCCACATCGCCACGCCCTGCGTCACGAAGACCCGGGTCACGGCGTGGGAGAACGGCTTGCCCTCCATGAGCTCGGCGTAGCGCGGGTCCTCCGGCGGCGTCTCGCCCGGGCCCAGCAGCCCGTGCGCCCGCTGCCGGATGTGCCACGCGAGGCGGCCACCCCAGACGGCCACCAGCAGCACCAGCAGCCAGCGCCGCGCGGCGGTGCCCGGCCCCCCGGCGTCGTCCACCGACACCACGAGGGCGGCCACGACCGCGACGAGCACGAACCCCGCACCCCACACGACGTCGACCACCGCCAGCCGGCCGACGCGGCGGGCGAGCAGCGCCGTACCGGTCATGAGCACGGCGACCACGACGGCGGCCGCGACGAGCGCGGCAACGAGCGTCACGACGGCCTCAGAAGTCGCGACGACGCGGGAGCGTGTGCTCGCCGCCGGGCCGCACCATCAGGATCTGGTCCACGCCCATCCGGCCGTCGCGGAACGCCATCCGCCCGCCGACGAGGTAGAGCCGCCACACGCGCACGACCTCCTCGCCCACCAGCTCGGTCAGGCGCGCCTCGTTCTTCTCGAACCGCTGCATCCAGGCGTCGACCGTCCACACGTAGTGCTCGCGCAGGCCGTGCACGTCCCGGACCTCCAGCCCGCCGCGCTCCAGGAACGCGATGGTCTCGCCGACGGGCCGCATGTACATGTCCGGAGCGATGAACGACTCGATGAACGGGCCGCCGCCGGGGTGGCCGCCGCGCCCGCCGGAGCGCGACATCTGCTGGATCAGCACCCGCCCGCCCGGCTTCACGGCGTCGCGGAGCACGCCGGCGTACGTCGGGTAGTTGCGCTGGCCGACGTGCTCGCCCATCTCGATCGAGGCGACGGCGTCGAAGTGGCCCGCGCCGCCCTGGGCCTCGGGGACCTCGCGGTAGTCCTGGAGGCGGATCTCGACCTTGTCCTGCAGGCCGCGCTCGGCGATGCGGGCGTCGATGAACTTCTTCTGCTCCGCCGCGATGGTCACACCGGTGACCTGCGCGCCGTACCGCTCGGCCGCGAAGAGCGACAGCGAGCCCCAGCCGCAGCCGACGTCGAGGAAACGGTCACCCGCCTGCAGGCCGAGCTTGCGGCAGACGAGGTCGAGCTTGTCGGCCTGCGCGTCCTCCAGCGTGTAGCCGGGGGTCGCCGGGTCCTGGGTGTAGTAGGCCGACGAGTACGCCATGTGGTCGTCGAGGATCGCCGCGTAGAACTCGTTGGAGAGGTCGTAGTGGTGGCTGATCGCGAGGCGGTCCCGCAGCTTCGAGTGCAGGCGCCGGCCCAGCAGGGCGTTGAGCGGACCGCCGACCTGCGCCTGGCTGCGCGGGGCGCGCGGCGGCACGCCGACGGCGCCCGTGTCGAGCGCGGCGCGCAGCGCGGCGGCGTACGCCTGCGGACCGGGGCGCACGCCCCCGAGGTCGCGCTCGGCGACGACGCCCCACGCGTGGGTCAGGGCGTCGTCGAGGTCGTGGTGCACCTCGAGCTCGCCGGTGACGTAGGCCTGCGCGGCGCCGAGCTCGCCCGGGTGCCGCACGAGACGTCGTACGGCGGCGGGCGAGCGCAGCTCGACCAGCGGGGCGTCGACGGGACCGGCCTCGGACCCGTCCCACGCCCGCAGGCGCACGGGGAGGTCGCCGCCGACGAACGGGCGCAGCGCGTCCTCCAGGCGGATCGCGACGGGGGTGCCGGAGGTGGTGGAGGCGCTCATGTCGGGTCCTTCTGCAGCACCAGCTGCTGCACGTCGATGTAGCCGGAGGAGAAGCCGGCGCGGGAGTACTCCAGGTAGAAGTGCCACATCCGGGCGAAGGTGTCGTCGAAGCCCAGCGCCGTGATCTCGGGCCACGCGGCGAGGAACGCCTCGTCCCACCGGCGCAGCGTCTCGGCGTAGTGGCCGCCGAACGACAGCCGGTGCTCGCCGCCCAGGAGGCGCAGGTCGGTCTCGCTGCGGGTGATCTCGTCGACGACCTGCACGGACGGCAGCATCCCGCCCGGGAAGATGTACTTGTGGATCCAGGTGTAGGTCTCCCGGGTCGCAAGCATCCGGTCGTGCGGCATCGTGATGGCCTGGATGCCTGCACGGCCCCCGGGGGCCAGCACGGAGTCGATCTTCGAGAAGTAGGTCGACCAGAACTCGTGCCCCACCGCCTCGACCATCTCCACCGACACGACGGCGTCGAAACCGGCGGGCGGCGCGACGACGTCGCGGTAGTCGCACAGCTCGACGTCCACCCGGTCCGTGAGGTCCGCGTCGGCGATGCGCCGCCGGGCCAGGGCCTGCTGCTCGGTCGACAGGGTCACGGAGTGCACCCGGGCGCCGCGGCGGGCGGCGCGCAGGGCCAGCTCGCCCCAGCCGGTGCCGATCTCCAGCACGTGCGTGCCCGCGCCCACCCCGGCCGCGTCGAGCAGGCGGTCGATCTTCGTGCCCTGGGCGTCGGCGAGGGCCTCGTTCGAGCGGGGGTCGGGTGACGTCGCGACGTGGTGGGGGCCCACCGCGTCGGTGCGGGGGATGAGCTGGTGCTCGAACAGTGCGGAGGAGTAGCTCGTCGTCGGGTCGAGGAACCGCGTGAACAGCTCGTTGCTCAGGTCGTAGTGGTGGGCGATGTTGGCCCGGCTGTTCTCCGTCGAGCTGACCTGGTGGCGCGGGGGGCGGGTGACGTACGCCGCGCGCAGCCGCTGCAACCGCTCGGGCACGAGCGAGCCCATCTGGGCGGCCAGGACGGTGAGGAAGTCGCCGAGGGCGCCGGGGCTCGCGCCCTCGTCGACGCCCGGCACGTCCCAGGCCCCCGTCTGGTAGGCCTCGCCGAACCCGATGAGGCCGTGGCGGCCCAGGCGGGCGAAGAACTCGTCGGGGCGGTGCACGACCATGACGGGGCCGCCGCGACCCCAGGCCGGGGCGTCGGGGCCCGAGCCGATCCGCACGGTGACGTCGAGGCGGCTGACGACGCCGTGGAAGAGGACGCGGGCGATCCGCGCGTACGCCGTGGCGCGGGGCCCGGCGGGCACGCGCCCGAGGTCGGGCCAGCGGTGGACGTCGGGACGTGCGGGCGCCGGGGGGACGACGGCGGGGGGCGTCGACGGCGTGACCTCACGGTGGGCGTCGGTGGTCATCGCACGCCTTCCTGGTGGTGGTCGGGACGGGGGTGGATCCGCAGCCGGCGGGCCCAGAGCCAGACGCCGTGCAGGCGGATGAGGACGGATCCCCGGAGCGCGGCACCGGCCGCGCGCCACGTGCTGCTGCGGCCGTGGTCGGGCCGCCCCGAGAGGGAGGCGCTGAAGGTCGCGCCGTCGTCGGTGCGCAGCGCGACGGCCACGTGGAGCCGGCCGTCGGCGCCGGCGCTGGGGGTCGGCACGGCGAGCGTGTAGGTGCCGTCGGTGCCGTGGAACGGCGAGACGTACATGGCCTTCGGCGTCTCCGCGCGCCCCTGCTCGTCGGGGTGGACGAGGTAGGCGTGGCGGTCGCCGTACGTGTTGTGCACCTCCACGACGACCGCGGCAGGCACGTCGGTGAGGGCCTGGTCGCCGGCGAAGCACCAGAACACGCTGATCGGGTTGAAGCAGTAGCCGAACGCCCGCGGCTGGGCGGCCATGAGCACGCGGCCGCGCCGGCCCGCCCGGTCGAGCTCGATGCCGTGCAGGTCGAGGAACGCCTCGACGTTGCAGCGGATCGACCGCTCCGGGTCGCCGAGGTGGTCGCGGGCCTCGAAGCTGCCCTTCACCCCCGCGAGCGCGCCGTGGTCGGGCAGGTCGTCGAGGTCGACCACCCAGGTGCGGGAGGAGTGCTCGAAGGTACGGCGCCACGGCGCGCGGCGCGTGTGGCGGATCGTCGTGCGGAAGACGGTGCCCGCCGGGTCCGTACCGGGGGTCGCGGTCGGCGCGGTGCCCTCCCAGGTCATCCCGAGCCGGCCGGCGGCCTCGACGCCGGAGCGTGCGCCGTCCTCGTGGAAGCCCCAGCCGTGGTAGGCGCCGGCCAGCGCGATGCGCGCGGTGTCGCACTCGCCCAGGCGGGCCTGCGCGGCGACGGACTCGCGGGTGTAGAGCGGGTGCTCGTACTCCATCGTGTCGATCACCGTCGACGGGTCGACGAGGTCGAGGCCGCCGAGGGTGACGAGGAAGCGCGTGCCGGGGGCGCCCGGCAGCTCCGGCACCCGCATGAGGCGCGTCAGGTCGTAGGTGATCGTGACCGGCCCGCCGCGCTCCTCGAGCGTCGGCAGGTCGTCGAGCCGGGCGGCGTCGCGGCGCAGGTAGTTCCACGACGCGCGCGCCCGCTCGTTGCGAGGCAGCACCGAGGTGTCGGTGTGCAGCTGGGCGGTGTTCGGCGTGTAGGTGAGCGCCGACAGCACCTGCTGCTGCGCGGGCGTCGGCTGCGCGAGCATCGCCAGCGCCTGGTGGGGGTGGGTGGCGATGACCACGGCGTCGTACGACGACTGCTCGCCGTTGCCGTCGGTCACCCGCACCTCGTCCGGCGTCTCGACGACCGAGGTCACCTTGGTGCCGACGCGCACGTCGGGGAGCAGGGCGGCGACGCGCTCGACGTACTCCCGCGAGCCACCGGTGACGGTGCGCCACTGCGGCGAGCCGAAGACGCCGAGCATCCCGTGGTGGTCGAGGAAGCGGAACAGGTAGCGGGCGGGGTACTCCAGCGCCTGCGCCGGGTCGGTGGACCACACGGCGCCGACGAGGGGCTCTGCGAAGTGGGCGCGGAAGTCGGCGGAGAAGCCGCCGCGGTCCAGCAGGTCGCCGAACGTCTCCCGGGCGCCGAGGTCGGAGCCCTCGGTGTCGAGCAGGCGGCGGGCCATGCGGTGGAAGCGGGGGATCTCCGTGAGCATCCGCAGGTAGCCCGGCCGCAGCGCGTGGCGCCACGTCGGGAACAGCCCGGGCAGGCCGAGCGCGCCGGCCCACTCGAGGCCGCCACCGGGGGCGGCGTCGTCGCGGATGGACATCGACATCTCGGAGTCCTGCGTCGCGACGCCCAGCTCGGCGAACATGCGCAGCAGCACCGGGTAGGTGCGCTCGTTGTGGACGATGAAGCCGGTGTCGATGGGCACGACGACCTCGCCGCCCCGACCGTCGGGGACGGGCACGAGGTGGGTGTCGGCGTGGCCGCCCAGGCGCGCGTCGGCCTCGAACAGCGTGACGTGCGCGCTGCGGGAGGCGACGTACGCGGCGGTGAGCCCGGCGACCCCGGACCCGATCACGGCGACCCGGCGCGGGGCGGGGGTCATGCCGACTCGAAGGAGAAGTAAGCGATCGGGTTCTGCGTCGGCGCGGGCACCCCCGGCGCGGCCTCGATGGTGATGCCGACGGCCTTGGCGGCGTCGGCGTCGCCCTCGAGGGGGAGCGGGCGGTCGCTGTCGCCGGTCATGGTGCCGGCCGGCAGCATCTCGTCGTCGGCCGACTGGAACCACAGCTGGTAGACCTGCGACGGGTCCAGGGCCGGCATGCCCGAGGTGACGATGACCGCGCGGCCGACGTCGTCGGACCAGTGCACGGTGGCCTCGGCGCCCGGGGGGAGCTGGGCGCCGGCGGCGGGGTGGGCGACCTTGACGTCGCTGGCCGCGAGCACGGCGGCGACGTCGCTGTCGGTCGGGCCCTGGGTGGGGTCGGCGATCGAGGGCCCGTCACGGCCGTCGTCACCGAGCTGCTGCGCGGTGACGCCGACACCCGTGGCCACGACGACCGCGGCCGCGGCGGCGACCAGCGCCGTACGCAGACGGCGACGCCGCATCGGCACGACGTTCGACGGCGCGGCCGGCGGGGCAGCGACAGAGTGGGCGGCAGACGGGGCGGCGGGGTGGAGCGGCTCCGGGCCCACGGGGGGCAGTGGGCGCACCTGGGCGATGCTGTCGAGCACCGAGGCCCGCAGCGACGCGGGGACGGGCGTCTCCGACACGAGGGGGAGCAGGGCGGCGGCCTCCTGGAGGGAGGCGACCTCGGCGCGGCAGTCCGCGCACAGCGCCAGGTGCTCCTCGAACTCGGCGCGCTCCGCGTCGGACAGCGCGTCCACCGCGTAGGCGCCGGTGAGAGCGTGGATGTCGTTCACTGGCCCACTCCCATCGCGTCGCGCAACCGGATGAGCCCATCCCGGATACGTGTCTTGGCCGTGCCGACCGGTAGGTCGAGCATCGCTGCCACCTCTGTGTGCGTGTAGCCGCCGAAGTAGGCCAGCTGCACGGCTTCGTGCTGCACTGCCGTCAGCGCCCCGAGGGCGGAACGGACGCGCTGCGCCTCGATCGAGGAGTGCGCCGCCTCCGCCGTGGCGTCGTGGTCGACGCCCTGGCTCTGCTGGTGGTACGACGTGTCCCGCCGCGTCGACGCCTCCGCCGAGCGGACCCGGTCGACCGCCTTGCGGTGCGCGATGGTCATGAGCCACGAGAGCGCCGAGCCGCGCTCGGGGTCGAACCGCGAGGCCGTCCGCCAGATCTCCAGGAAGACCTCCTGGGTGACCTCCTCGGCCTGCGACGGGTTGCGCACCACGCGCAGCACCAGACCGTGCACGCGGGCCGAGGTCGCGTCGTACAACGCGGCGAAGGCCTGCTCGTCGCCCCGGCAGGAGAGCCGGAGGAGCGAGCCGAGCTGGGTGTTCACGTCGCCGTCGGCGGGGACGGCGGCTCCAGCGGCGGGGGCGGGCGGTGTCTGCCCGCCCGTGCCCTCCGGCGGATCGCCGGAGGGCACGGAGCGGAGGGTGGTCATGCGCTGATCATTCCCTGGTGTTCGGTGTTCGCGCAGTCAGTCCGTCACGCGGGCGGCAGCATGACGCTGTCGATCACGTAGACGGTGGCGTTGGCGGTCTGGATGCCGCCGCAGAGGACGGTGGCCTCGGTGCCGGTGGCACCGGACGTCACGCCCTGCTCCGCGTCACCCTCGACCGTCAGCATCGCGCCGTTGAGGGTCTCGTGCTCGCCGGCGACCTCGTCGGGCTCGAGGCGCTCGGGCACCACGTGGTAGCTGAGGACCGGGGCGAGAGCACCCTCGGGGTCGGCCGTCAGACCCGACATGACGTCGGCCGGGACGGCCTCGAAGGCACCGTTGAACGGCGCGAAGACGGTGAGGCCCTCGGCCGAGTTGAGCTGGTCGGCGAGACCCGGCACCAGGCCGACGGCGCCCACGAGCTGCGAGAGCAGCGGGTTGTTGCTGGCCGCGGTGGCGACCGGGTCGACGGTCATGCCCTCGAGGGAGCCGGCACCGTCGGTCGGGATCTGGCCACACGCGTCGCCGAACACGGCGGACTCGGTGGCGGCGCCGTCCGAGCTGGCGTCGGACGAGGCCGACTCGCTGGGCGACGACGACTCCGAGGTGTCGCCGGACGAGTCGCTGGCGCCGTCCTCGGAGGAGGAGTCGTCGGAGCACGCAGCCAGGCCGACCGACATGGTCAGGGCGAGGGCGGCGATCCCGCTCGCGCGACGGATCGTGGAGCGGTGGGAGATGGTCTTCATGGTGATGGCCCTTCCGGTTCGTCGTCCCGCACTGTCCGGCCCGGCTGTCTGGCCGGTCCCTCCGCGGGCTTGCACAGGTAGTTCGGTGGTGCTCCGGGGACGGATTGGAACGGGGCGAACTTTTTTCGGACTTCTCGTCGGGACGCCGGAGAAGGCGCGTGGGCGTCGGGGCGGCCGCGCTGGCGTGCGGTGGTCGAGGTGGCCGCGCTGGCGTGTGGTGGTTGAGGTGGCCGCGCTGGCGTGTGGTGGTCGAGGTGGCCGCGGGACGGTCCGGTGGTTGAGGTGGCCGCGCCGGCGTGCGGTGGTTGAGGTGGCCGCGGGGCGGTCCGGTGGTCGAGGTGGCCGCGGGCGGTCCGGTGGTCGAGGTGGCCGCGCCGGCGTGCGGTGGTTGAGGTGGCCGCGCTAGCGGCCCTCGAAACCACGCCTCGCTGTACGGCGGCGCTGGGGGCGCGTCGCGGTGGTTTCGAGGGGCGCTAGCGCGCCACCTGAACCACCGGAGAGCGCGCCCGCATCCCCGTGGTTTCGAGGGGCGCTGGCGCGCCCACCTCAACCACCGGAGAGCGCGCCCGCATCCCCCGTGGTTTCGAGGGGCGCTAGCGCGCCCACCTCAACCACCGGAGAGCGCGCCCGCATCCCCGTGGTTTGGACGGGCGCTGGCGCGCCCACCTCGACCACCGGGGGGAGCTCGCCCTCACGCACGAACGAGCTGCCGCCACCTCCCGTCGTACCGGGGAGGGGCGACAGCTCGTCGAGCTGCGGTGGGAGCGTCAGGCGACCTGGATGGCGCGGGTGTGCAGGCCGCTGGAGCCCTCGGGGAACGGGGCCATGCGGGCATCGGTCTGCACCTCGCCGTCGACGTCGGTGGCGCGGACGGTGACGGTGTGGCGGCCGGACTCGGTGGCGTCCCACTCGTAGTACCACTGGCGCCAGTAGTCGACGCCGGCGTCGGCGCCCAGCGTCGCCTCGGTCCAGCCACCGCCGTCGATCTGCACCTCGACCTTCGCGATGCCGCGGGTCTGGGCCCAGGCGACACCGGCGATGACGACCTTGCCCGGCTCCATCTCCTCGGCGGCCTTCGGCACGTCGACGCGCGAGGAGATCTTCACCGGCGCCTCGGTGGCCCAGCCGCGCTCGGTCCAGTAGGCGACCTCCTCGTCGTACGTCGTGAGCGTCAGCTTGGTGAGCCACTTCGTCGAGCCGACGTAGCCGTAGATGCCCGGGATGACGAGGCGCACGGGGAAGCCGTGCTCGCGGGGCAGCGGCTCGCCGTTCATGCCGACGACGACGAGCGCGTCGCGGCCGTCGGTGGCGACGTCGAGGGGGGTCGAGATGGTGAAGCCGTCGACCGCCGTGGAGAGCAGCTGGTCGGCGCGGTCGCCCACGCCGGCGCGGTCGAGGAGGTCGGTGAGGGGCACGCCGAGCCAGCGCGCGGCTCCGACGTACTGCCCGCCCACGTCGTTGGAGACGCAGGTCATCGTGATGTCGCGCTCGACCATGTCCATGTCGAGCAGCTCGTCCCACGTGATCGTCAGCTCGTTCTCGACGTCGCCGTCGATGGTGAGCGTCCAGTCGTCCTGGTCGACGACGGGGACGGTGAGGTTGACGTCGACGCGGTAGAACTCGTCGTTCGGCGTGCGGAACTTCGAGAGGCCGTCGATGTCGAGGCCGTCGGGCAGGTCGGGGTCGGAGTCGACGGCGGTCGGCAGCACGATGTTGCCGATGCGGGTCTTGACCGAGCCGATCCACTGGCCGACCGCGCCGGCCGCGGCGGCGGTCACGGCGAGGACGCCGCCGGCGACGAGCACGCCGCGACGCGTGGGACGCGGGCCCGTGGGGTGGTCGGTCGCGCCGGCCCCCTCGGTGTCCTGGGTCGTGGCCTCGCGGGGGGCGTCGGCCGCGGTCGTCGTACCCGGTCCCACCCCCAGCGCGGTGCGGTGGAACCACCACAGGGCGGCGGCGCCGGTCAGCGCCGTCGCGAGGGCCGGCACGACGTCGACGACGGTCGCGGTCGGGCGCACGAGCGCCAGCACGCCCGCGACGCCGACGAGCACCAGCAGCAGCGCGAGCCCGACGACGAAGCGGCGGGCGGCGATGATGCCCGCCACCGCGGCGAGCAGCAGCGTCACCAGCAGCACGGAGCCGATGAGGATCGGCTTGTCGGCGTTGCCGAAGTTCGCGACCGCCCACTCCTTCACCGGCGTCGGCGTCAGGTCGATGACGGTCGAGCCGACCGCGAGCACCGGCGAGGCGGACGGGTCGAGCAGGGCGGCGACGAGGTGGCCGACGGCCATCCCGACGAGGGTGGCGAGGACGCCGCCGAGAGCGGCGATCGCCGTGCGGGCGCGCCCGCCGGCGGCGGGGCTGCGGTGGGTCGTACCGCTCGCTGAGGTGGCCATGGGAGGTGTTCGTCGCCGCCGGTGCGGCGGATGGGTCGCCCCGCCCGTAGGGTCGCGGCGTGACGGCGGTGCTCGAGGGGTTCGCGACGATCGGCGTGCTCATCCTCGTCGGCGTGCTGCTCGCCCACCTGGGCGTCATCGACCTCCCGGGCCAGCGGGCGCTGTCCCTGCTGGCGTTCTACGTCGCCAGCCCGGCGCTGCTGATCACCGTGCTGGAGGACGCCGACATCGGCGCCGTGCTCTCCTCCACCCTCGTCGCCTCGGCCGCCGCGGTGGTGGTCACGGCGACCGTCTACGTCCTCGTCGCCCGGCTCGTGCTGCATCGCGACCTGGCCCACACGGTGGTCGGGTCGCTGTGCTCGGCCTACGTCAACGCGGGCAACCTGGGCATCCCCATCGCCGCCTACGTGCTCGGCGACGCCGCGCTCGTCGCGCCCGTCCTGCTGCTGCAGCTGCTCGTGCTGCAGCCGCTGGCGCTCACCGTGATGGACGTGGCCGTCGCCGAGCAGCGGCTCTCGGTGTGGCGCATCCTCAGCCGGCCGCTGCGCACCCCGCTGACCGTCGGCTCCGTGATCGGCCTCGTGCTGGCCGGCACCGACGTCGAGCTGCCGCGGGCCGTGCACGACCCCTTGGAGCTGCTCGCCGCGATGGCGGTGCCGAGCATGCTGCTGGCGTACGGCGTGTACCTGCGGCTCGGCCCGCGTCCCGGGCTCAACGACGCCCCGGAGCTGCTCCTCATCACGGCGCTCAAGCTCGGGGTGCAGCCGGTCGTCGCGTGGGCGGTCGGGCGGTTCGTGCTGGGGCTCGACGACACGGCGCTGCTCGCCGTCACGGTCATCTCGGCGCTCCCCACCGCGCAGAACGTGTTCGTGCACGCGACGCGCTACGACCGCGGCGTCGTGCTCGCCCGCGACGCGGTCTTCCTCACGACGGTGCTGTCCGTGCCCGTCGTGACGCTCGCCGCGGCGCTCGTCGTCTGAGGCAGGATGCCCGCCATGACCGACGAGCTCGTCCACCTCGCCCACGCCGACACCGCCGACGGCCGGGTCGCCACGATCACCCTCGACTCGCCCCACAACCGCAACGCGCTGTCGCGCCAGCTGGTCACCGAGCTGCTGGGTCACCTCGCGGCGACGGCCGACGACCCGGAGGTCAAGGTCGTCGTGCTCCGCACCGCGCACCGGGTCTTCTGCTCCGGCGCCGACCTGTCGGAGGCGGCGACGGCGCCGATGGAGGAGGGCGCCCGCGCGGTCGTCGAGCTGCAGCGCCGGATCGTGGCGCACCCGAAGCCGGTCGTCGTGGCGCTGCCCGGGCCCGTGCGCGCGGGCGGCATCGGCATCGTGGCGGCCGCCGACGTGGTGGTGGCCAGCACGGCGGCGACGTTCGCGCTCACCGAGGTCAAGCTCGGCGTGACCCCGGCCGTGATCTCGCTGACCGTGCTGCCCCGGCTGACGTCCCGGGCCGCGAGCCTCGTGGCGCTGGGCGGCGAGGTGTTCGACGGCGCCCGCGCCGCGGCGTACGGGCTCGTGACCACCGCCGTCGAGCCCGACGATCTCGACGCCGAGGTCGACCGGGTGGTGGCCGCGCTCGCGAGCGGGGCGCCGCAGGGCCTGGCCGAGACGAAGGCGCTGCTCAACCGCGACCTGCTGGCCCGCATCGACGCCGACGGCGAGCGCCTCGTGGAGCTCAGCGCGCGGCTGTTCCGCTCCGACGCCGCCCGCGAGGCGATGACGGCGTTCCTGTCGCGGGGGCGGTGAGCGGTACGCCGTACCCGCGGCGGGGGCCGCTCAGGTGATCGCGACCAGCTCGTCGAGGTCGTCGCCGGGCAGCGTGCCGTCGACGATCGCGAAGACCTGCGAGGACAGCAGCTCGATCTGGCCGCCGTGGTTGTCGCAGAACGCCGTGTCGGAGGCGTCGCGGCCCGTCGCGATGCGCACCAGCGAGGAGCGCGGCGCCAGGCAGGTGGCGTCGGCGACGAACCACGTGTCCCCGACGAGCGCCTCGGCCACGGCGTGGAAGTCCATCGGGTCGCAGCCCGGCGCGTAGACCGCCGTCAGCCGGGCCGGCACGCCGAGGGCGCGCAGCAGCGCGACGGTGAGGTGGCTGTAGTCGCGGCACACGCCCGCGCCCTCGAGCAGCGTGTCGGTCGCGCCGTCGGTCGGCTTGCTCGCGCCGGGCACGTAGTCGAGGCGCGCCCCGACCCACGCGGCCACGCGCGGCAGCAGCACCTGCGGGGCGTCGCCGTGCTCCTCGAGCACCTCGGCGAACTCGGTCGCCGCGAAGCCGAAGAACTTGTCGGCCTCCGCGTAGCGGCTGGGCCGCAGGTAGAGGGAGCGCTCGTACGCCGTGCCCGCGACCTGCTGCGCGCGTCCCCGCACGGTCGCCTCGTAGGTCACGACGAGCCGGCCCCGCCCGGGGTCGAGCTGGTGGATGCGGGCGCCGGAGGGGTCGCGGATCTCGCGGACCTCCACGGGGCGCCCGTCGAGGGTGCAGCTGAGGTCCTCCGTCACCTGGCCCTCGTCGTACCGGCTGCTGACGGCGACCTGCAGCTCCAGGTCGGTGGGGTCGAGCACGTCGATCTCGAGGCGGCAGCCCATGTCGCGCTTCACGGGCCCATTGTGCGGGTCCACGGGTCGTCGCGGGATATCACGGCGGTCACGTCCCGCAGGTAAGGTTTCCTGCTTGTCCCGTCGGTGTGGGTACGACGGACGCAGGGTCCCGCGCCGGGGCCCGTCGGAGGGTGCGGAAGGTGCAGAAGTGACGCAGGACCAGGCGCCGGAGGACGGCGCGCAGCAGAGCGAGGACCTCGCCGCCCGCGAGGTGGCGACGGAGCAGGCGTTCGTCGACCACGTGCAGGCCCAGCTGGTGCACTCCACCCAGCGCGCCCAGCGCCTCGCGGCGGAGGGCCACGCCCGCGGCAAGCTCGGCCACGAGGGCGGGCTCGTCGAGCGCGACGCCATGGTCTTCCAGGCCGCGAAGCGCATGGCCCAGCTCGACGCCGCCCACGAGGGCCTCGTGTTCGGCCGCCTCGACCTCACCCAGGACCGCGACCCCGAGCCCCGCTACGTCGGCCGGATCGGGCTGCGCGACGAGCAGCACGACATGCTGCTCATCGACTGGCGCGCGCCCGCGGCGGCGGTGTTCTACCAGGCCACGGCCGCCACGCCCCAGGGCGTCGTGCGGCGCCGCGTGCTGCGCAGCACCGGCAGCACCGTGCTGGGGGTCGAGGACGAGCTGCTCGACGCCGAGGGCCAGGCCGAGGCGGAGGCCGCCGGGCGCAGCCTGCCGATCATCGGCGAGGGCGCGCTCATGGCGCAGCTGTCCCGCGCCCGCGACCGGTCCATGCACTCCATCGTCGCGACCATCCAGGCCGAGCAGGACGAGGCGATCCGCGCGCCCTCGAAGGGCGTGGTCTCGATCTCCGGTGGCCCCGGCACCGGCAAGACGGTCGTGGCGCTGCACCGCGCGGCGTACCTGCTCTACAACGACCGCCGGCGCTTCGAGACCGGCGGCGTGCTCGTCATCGGGCCCAGCGGCGTGTTCATGCGCTACATCGAGCGCGTGCTGCCCAGCCTCGGCGAGACCGCGGTGGCGCTGCGCTCGCTGGGCGAGGTGGTCGACGGCGTGCGCGCGAGCCGCCACGACGAGCCGCGGGTCGCCGACGTCAAGGGCTCCGCCCGCATGGCCGAGGTGGTGCGCCGCGTCGCCCGCCAGCAGGCGCCCGGCTCGCCGACCGAGTTCTCCGTCTTCTGGCGCGACAACCGCATCGTGCTCGACCGCGGGGTGCTGGGCCGGATCCGCCGCCAGCTGATGAGCCAGGGCCTGCGCAACCGCCAGCTGCCGCGCGTGCCGCGGGCGCTGCTCGACGCGATGTGGCGCCAGGTGCGCTCGGAGCGGGGGCGCGACCTGGGCCGCGAGTTCTTCGACGAGGACGTGCTGGACAACGCCGCGTTCGTCGAGTTCGCGACCGCGTGGTGGCCGCCGCTGTCGGCCGTCGAGGTCTTCACGTGGCTGCGCGACCCCGAGCTGCTCGCCCGGGTTGCCGACGGGATCCTCGAGCCCGAGGAGCAGCGCCTCCTCGTGAAGTCGTGGGGCACCGGCCCCGTCGACCCGCGCACGGGCGCCGGGCTCAGCATCGAGGACGTGCCGCTGGTCGACGAGCTGCGCTACGCGCTGGGCGACGTGCCGGCCGCCACCGAGTCGGACACCTCGCTCGACGACGTGCTCGGCGCGGCGGAGGGCGGCGTCGACCTGCAGGAGCTGACGACGGCGTCGGACCGGGAGTACGCCCCGTCGGGCCGCGCCTGGACCCCGCCGACGCACCGCATCGAGGACGACCCCTACGCCCACGTGCTCGTGGACGAGGCGCAGGACCTCACGCCGATGCAGTGGCGGATGGTCGGCCGCCGCGGCCGCACCGCGTCGTGGACGATCGTCGGCGACCCGGCGCAGTCGTCGTGGCCCGTGCCCGCCGAGGCCGCCGCCGCCCGCGCCGATGCCCTCGAGGGCAAGGTCGAGCACGCGTTCCACCTGTCGACGAACTACCGCAACTCGGCCGAGATCTACGCGTACGCCGCCGCCTACGCCGCGCGCGTCGGCCTCGACGCCGACCTGCCGGACGCGGTCCGCCGTACCGGCACGGCGCCGGTCGAGACCGGCCCGGTCGCCGACGCCGACCTCGAGGCCGCCGTGCGGGCCGAGGTCGCGCGGATCGCGGGCGAGGTGGCCGGCACCGTCGGCGTCGTCGTGCCCGTGGCGCGCCGCTCCGAGGTCAACGCGTGGCTCGCCGCGTGGCCCGAGCTGGCGCAGGACGCCCCGTCGGCGGCGGCGTCGGTCGACTCGGCGAGCGCGCCGAGCGGCACCGACCGCGTCGTCGTGCTCACCGGCCTCGACACGAAGGGGCTCGAGTTCGACGGCATCGTCGTGGTGCGCCCGCAGGAGATCGAGGACGAGTCGCAGACGGGGCGCGCGACGCTGTACGTCGTGCTCACCCGCGCCACCCAGCTGCTGTCGACGGTCGGGTGAGCCCGGTGAGCGGTGCGGTGACCGGCGGGGAGCGACCCGGCGCGGGGCTGCGCGTGCTGGTGGTGACGGTCGTGCACCACCCCGGCGACGCGCGGATCGCGCACCGCGAGATGGGCGCGCTGCTCGACGCGGGGTTCGAGGTCACCTACCTGGCGCCGTTCTTCGGCTTCGACGTGCCGGCGCGCCCGGGGGTGACGGTGGTCGACGTGCGCCGCTCCTACGGCCGCCGCCGCCTCGGCGCGCTGCTGGACGCCCGGCGCAAGATCCGGGCGCTGGCGCCCGACCACGACCTCGTGCTGCTCCACGACCCCGAGCTGCTGCTCGTCGCGGGCGCCGCCGGGCGCACGCCCGTGGTGTGGGACGTGCACGAGGACGTGCCCGCGACCGTCGAGATCCGCACCTGGATCCCCACGTGGCTGCGCGTGCCGCTCGCCGGCTTCCTGCGGTTCCTGCTGGGGCGCGCCGAGCGCCGCCACCACCTGCTGCTCGCCGAGCACGGCTACCGCCGGCTGTTCCGCGGCGACCACCCCGTCGTACCGAACTCGACGTCCGTGCCCGCCACCGTGCCCGGCCCCGACGGCGAGGGCCCCGCGCGGGTGGTCTACCTCGGCTCGCTGACCCGCGACCGCGGCGCCGACGAGATCGTCGCGTTGGCGAGCGAGCTGGCCGAGCGGGGGCGCGACGACGTGCGCGTCGAGGTGGTGGGTACGGCGCACGGCACCGTCGGCGCCGCGCTGCAGGCCGCGCACGACGCGGGCACGCTGGTGTGGCACGGGTTCGTGCCCAACGACCGGGCGCTGCCGCTCGTGCAGGGCGCGGTCGCCGGCCTGGCGCTGCTGCACGACGAGGCGAACCACCGGGTGTCGCTGCCGACGAAGAACATGGAGTACCTGGCGCACGGCGTACCCGTCGTCGCCACCCCGCTGCCCGAGGTGGAGGCGTTCCTCGCGGCCTCCGGTGGCGGCGTCGTCGTGCCGTTCGGCGAGGCCCCGACCGACGCCGTGCTGGCGCTGGCCGACGACCGCGAGCGCGCCCGGGCGATGGCCGAGCGCGGCCACGCGCACGTCGCCGCCCACCACAACTGGGACCGCGACCGCACCGTGCTCGTCGAGCACCTCGCCCGCTGGGCGCGCGCCGGCCGCTGACCAGCCGGCCACTCGGTGGTTGAGGTGGCCGCGCTAGCGGCCCTCGAAACCACCGGCGATCCCGGGCGTGGTTTCGAGGGGTTGCCAGAGCAACCCACCTCAACCACCGGAACCAGGGCAACCCACCTCGACCACCGGCGATCCCCGGGCCTGGGACGGCGGCGAGGCGCGCCGTACGGGGAAAGTAGGCTCACCTGTCATGACCACGCCCCCCGCCGCCCTGACCGTCGAGGACGCCCTCGCCGCGCTCCAGGGGCACGAGGCGTGGGCGATCATCCGGCGCTCGACGCGGGCGGGTGACCGCGACACGGTCGGGTTCGTGGGCGGGCGGCGCTGGGTCGCCGAGTCGATCCTCGACATCCCCCTCGAGACGGGCGTGCCCGCGCCGGGCCGCACGTGCGACCGCCTCGTGGCCGTCCCGTTCCGCCAGGTCGCCGAGCGCGGCTTCGAGGCGCACGACGACGGCACGCCGCTCGTGGTCGTCGACGTCGAGGACGAGTTCGAGTTCTCCGTGGCCGAGGTCGTCGCCGCGCTGCCGGTCGGCGAGGTCGAGTTCACCGACCGCGGCGGCTTCGAGATCGACGACGACGCCTACGCGAAGGTCGTCGACCAGGTCATCACCGAGGAGATCGGGCAGGGCGAGGGCGCGAACCTCGTGATCGGCCGGCAGTACCGCGCGGTGATCGCCGACTGGAGCGCCGAGAAGGCGCTGACGGTCTACCGCCGCCTCCTCGAGCGCGAGCGCGGCGCCTACTGGACCTTCTGCTTCTTCACCGGCGACCGCTACCTCGTCGGCGCCAGCCCCGAGCGCCACGTCAGCGTGCACGGCGGCGACGTCCGCATGAACCCCATCTCCGGCACCTTCCGCCTCCCGCGCGGCGAGGCGGCGGCCGCCGAGCTCAAGCCCCGGCTGCTCGACTTCCTCGCCGACGAGAAGGAGGTCTACGAGCTCTTCATGGTCGTGGACGAGGAGCTGAAGATGATGTGCGACATCTGCCACGAGGGCGGCCAGGTGCTCGGCCCGTTCCTCAAGCCGATGTCGCACCTCGTGCACACCGAGTACCTCCTCGCCGGCCGCACCGACCGCGACGTCCGCGAGGTGCTGCGCGACACGATGTACGCCGCCACCGTCACCGGCAGCCCCGTCGAGAACGCCTGCCGCCTCATCAAGGCCCACGAGCCCGGCGGCCGCGGCTACTACGGCGCCGCGCTCGCGGTCCTCGGCCGCGACGAGCAGGGCGAGCCCGTGCTCGACAGCCCCATCGTCATCCGTACGGCGGACGTCGACGTCGCCGGCAACCTCACCGTCACCGCGGGCGCGACCCTCGTGCGGGACTCGGACGCGGCGTACGAGGTCGCGGAGACGCACGCCAAGGCGGGCGGCATCCTCAGCGCCTTCGGCCTGGTGCCCGCCGCCCCGGCCAGCGGCGTCGAAGTGCACGAGCTCGTCGCCGACGAGGACGTGCTGCTCGCGCTCAACGCCCGCAACCGCCGGCTCTCCTCGTTCTGGTTGACCGACCAGGCCGGCGAGGACGCCGACGCGGACCTGGCCGGGCGCAGCGTCGTCATCCTCGACGGCGAGGACGACTTCGTGAACATGCTCCGCCACGTCTTCGCCGTGCTCGGCATGACGAGCGAGGTCGTGCGGCACGAGGCCTACGCGCCGGGCGCGCTCGACGGGTTCGACCTCGTCGTGGTCGGCCCCGGGCCGGGGGACCCCCGCGACGGCGACGACCCGAAGATGGCGCACCTGCGCGCCGCCGTGGCCGAGCTGATGGCGACCGAGCGGCCCTTCCTCGCCGTGTGCCTGGGCCACCAGGCGCTGTGCCACCACCTCGGGCTGCCGCTGGCGTTCAAGGACATCGTGTTCCAGGGCACGCAGTCGCCCGTGCGGATGGACGGGCGCACCGAGCGCGTCGGCTTCTACAACACCTTCGTCGGTCGCGTCCCGACCGACGAGGTCGGCGCGGACGGCCGCGCGGCGGTGAGCGGCGGCGTACGCGTCGAGGCCGACCCCGCGACCGGCGACGTGCACGCCCTGGCGGGGCCGCACTACCGCGGCATCCAGTTCCACGCCGAGTCGATCCTCACCCAGAACGGCTTCGACATCCTGCACCGCCTGGTGCGGGAGCTGCTCGTCTGAGCCGGCCCCGGTGAGCCGCCCGGACGCGCCGGACGTCGTGGTCGTCGACCACCACGACTCGTACACGCAGAGCCTCGCCCACCTCGTCGCCGCGGTGACGGGCGAGCTGCCGCGGGTGGTGCAGCACGACGAGGTCGACGCCGCCGACGTGCTGCGCCACTCCCACGTCGTGCTGTCGGCCGGGCCGGGCCACCCCGAGGTCGAGCGCGACTTCTCGGTCGGG
Organism: Nocardioides sp. ChNu-99; assembly: GCF_029493445.1. Lineage (NCBI taxonomy): Bacteria > Bacillati > Actinomycetota > Actinomycetes > Propionibacteriales > Nocardioidaceae > Nocardioides > Nocardioides sp. ChNu-99. Next base: position 46,767 of record NZ_JAHWBL010000005.1, read on the forward strand.
CGCGCGGTGCTGCGCGCCGGGACCCGGCCCGTGCTCGGCGTCTGCCTCGGGCTGCAGGGCCTCGTGACGGCGTACGGCGGACGCGTCACCCGCCTCACGCCCGCCCACGGCGAGGTCGCCCGGGTGCGCCACGACGGGCGCGGGGTGTTCGCGGGCCTGCCGCAGGACCTCGCGGCCGTGCGCTACCACTCGCTGGGCGCCGTCGCGGTGCCCGACTGCCTCGAGGTGTCGGCGACGTGCGCCGGCGAGCCGGGCGAGCCGGATGTCGTCATGGGTGTGCGCCACCGCGACCTGCCGCTCGAGGCGGTGCAGTTCCACCCCGAGTCGGTGCTGAGCGAGCACGGCGCGGAGATGGTCGCGGCGTTCCTGGGGCGCTGAGCCCGTCCCACCGCCCCCGCCCGCCCCCCGTTCGTGGTGGCAGCGCCAGACATCCCGCGGCGCTCCTACCACGAACCCGGGTGCGCGCGGCTCGGCTACGGTCCTGCCCGTGCCCCCGCCGGACCCCGACGCCCGCCCCGACGCCGACCTCGAGGCGCTCGCGACGGCGTACCCCCGCTGCGTCTGGCTCGACGGCGGCGCCGGGCGTGACTGGTCGGGGCGCCGGTCCTTCGTCGCGGGCCTGGAGCCCGACGACGTGTCCCTGACGTACGACGCGGTGGCCGGCGAGGTGCGCCGCTGGACGGGTCGGCCCGGTCGCTGGCGCAGCACCGTCGTCGGCGACGACCCCTTCACCGTGCTCGCCGCCGAGGTCGAGCAGGAGCCGGGGGCGCGGTGGTTCGGCTACCTGGGGTACGCCGCACGTCGCGACCTGCCCGCCCTCCTCGACCCGGCCGACCCGCCCGAGGCGGTGTGGCTGCGGCCGAGCCGGGTGCGGGAGGTGCAGCACGCGGCCCGCCCCGCCTCCCCCGCCGTGCCGCCCGCCGCCCGCCCCCGCACGCCGCCCGCTGCCGCCGCCGTCCCCGCCGTCCCCGCCGACTACGCCGCTGCGTTCGACCGCGTGCAGGAGGCGCTGCACGCCGGCGACTCCTACGAGGTCAACCTCACCCACCGCGTCACCGCCCGCTCCGCGCTCGCGCCGTGGGCGGCGTACGCCCGGCTGCGCGAGGCCAACCCCGCGCCGTACGCCGGGTTCCTCCAGCACGACGTCGCGGGCGAGGGGGACGCGGCCGACCACCGCGCCCGTGCCTGGCTGCTCGGCTCGTCGCCGGAGCGGTTCGCGCGCATCGGCACGACGGGCGGCGCCCGGGTCGTGGAGACCAAGCCGATGAAGGGCACCGCCCCGCGCAGCGCCGACCCCGTCGAGGACGCCGCGCTGCGCGACGCGCTGGCCGCCGACCCCAAGACGCGCGCCGAGAACCTGATGATCGTCGACCTGCTGCGCAACGACGTCGCGTCCGTGAGCCGCCCCGGCACGGTGCGGGTGCCCGACCTCATGGCGACCGAGACCTACCCCGGCGTCCACCAGCTCGTCTCGACGGTCGTCGGCGAGCTGCGCGCCGAGGTCGGCGTGGTCGACGCCGTCCGTGCGCTCTTCCCCGCCGGCTCGATGACGGGCGCCCCCAAGCTGCGCACGATGGAGGTCGTGGCGGCGGTGGAGGGGTCGTCGCGCGGCCCGTACGCCGGCGCACTGGGCTGGGTCTCGGGCGAGGGCGCCGACCTGGGCGTGGTGATCCGCAGCCTGTACGGCGCGGACGCTCGCTCGTGGCGCGCCGGCACCGGCGGGGGCATCACGGTGCGCTCGCGCGTCGCCGACGAGTGGGCCGAGGCCGGCTGGAAGCTCGAGCGGGTGCTGGGCGCCCTGCGCTGAGGCCCGATTCGTGGTGGGAGCGCCGCGGAACGTCTGGCGCTGCTCCCACGAACGGGGCCATGGACGGCGAGAGCCTCAGCCGCCCAGCGCCACCAGCTGCTCGAGCACGGTGGTGACGGCCGTGCGCTGCGTCGCGACGTCGTACGGCGCGGGCACGCTGAGGTTCACGATGTCCACGAGCGCGTGGTGCGAGGCCAGACCGGTCATGGCGACCGCGTCGTCCCCGGCGTCGGTGACGAGCCGGGCCCCGTCGGCGCCCGCGACGGTGAGGTCCTCGGTCGGCGCCGCGATCTCGCCGAGCGTCGCCTCCCAGATGGTCTCGAAGTCGGCCGCCGCGGCGACGGTCGTGATGGTCAGCACGACGACGTCGGTGGCGACGTCGGTGTAGGTGCAGCCCCGGTACGTCGCCGCACCCGCCGGCTCCTCCCGCACCGGGTCGACGCCCAGCAGCGCGGCCACCTCCTCCGGCGTGGCGGCTGCGCAGGGGTCGGGCACCTCCCGGGCCGCGCCCGCCGTACCGCTCACCGACGGGTCGGCGGTGGGGAAGCTGGTCTGCGTCGACGCGCCGGCCGGCAGGTCGTCGCCGTCGTCGCCGCAGCCTGCGAGGGCCACGGCGCCCAGCAGCGCCAGCCCGACGGCCCGCACGGCGGCCCGGGTCGGGCCGCCGTGTCGTCGTGGGTCATCCATCCAGGTCGCTGCCCATCGTCACGGTGGTGGTGGTCTCCTGCTCGCCGTCGTCGAGGAACGTCACCTCGACCTCCTCGCCCACCTCGTGGTCGAGGACGGCCGTCAGCAACGCCTCCGTGCCGTTCACGTGGATGTCGCCGACCTGCACGATGATGTCACCCGGCTCCAGGCCGGCCTCGTCGGCCGCCCCGCCGCTGTCGACGTCCGTCACCACCGCCGCTCCGTCGACGATGTCGTCGATGACGGCGGTCTCGGCGGCCACGCCGAGGGAGGCGTGCTCCGGCTCCTCGCCCTCCCGCAGCTGGTCGACGACCACGTTCGCGACGTCGATCGGGATGGCGTAGCTGATGCCGATGAACCCGGCCTCGTAGCCCGTCTCGCCCTGCGCCAGCTCGATCGCCCCGTTGATGCCGACCACCTCGCCGCGCAGGTTCACCAGCGGCCCGCCCGAGTTGCCCGAGTTCACCGCGGCGTCGGTCTGGATCGCCGGGTAGGCCACCAGCTCGTCCGGCAGCGACAGCACGAACGGCCGGTTCATCGCGCTCACGATGCCCGCGGTCACGGTCGACTGCAGGCCGTACGGCGCACCGATGGCCACGACGGCCTGGCCGACCTCGGTCTCGTCCGAGGAGCCCAGCGAGGCGACCGTCAGGTCCTCGGGGCCGTCGGTGATCTCCAGCAGCGCGACGTCGAGCAGGGGGTCGCTGCCGACGACCTCGGCGGTGCCGAACGAGCCGTCGTAGAAGGTCAGCACGATCTCGTCGCCCGGCGACGCCGAGTCGACGACGTGGTGGTTCGTGATGATCTCGCCGTCCTCGGAGACCACGAAGCCCGAGCCCTGGGAGTAGCCGCCCTCCACCGGCACGTTGATCTGCACGACCGCCGGCAGCACCACGTTGGAGATGTCGTTGACGGAGACCAGGTCGAGCGGGTCGAGGCTCTCGGTGTCGATCTCCTCGGCGTCGATGCGGGTGTCGCCGCCCGTGCCGGCGCCCTCGTCGGGCGACGAGAAGATCCCCTCGTCGACCAGCGCGGAGTAGCCCGCCGCGCCACCCACGCCGCCCGCCAGGCCGAGCGCGAGGGCGCCCGCGAGCAGGCCGACACCGCGACCGCCACCGCTGCGCTCGCGCCGCGCGCGCCGCGGCGTCGCGGGGGGCGGGCCCTGCTGGCCGGGCCCCTGCTGGCCCTGCTGGCCGAACGGCTGACCCTGGCCCGCGTAGGGCTGCTGGCCGGGCTGGCCGGGGTACCCCTGCTGACCGGGGTAGCCGGGGCCCGCGCCGTGCTGCGGGTGGGAGGGCGCGCCGTACGACGGGGGCGCGGGCAGGCGGGGGGAGGTGCCGGGGGGAGGGCCCACGGGTCCGCGGCGGTCCGGGCGCGGCGGCTGCTGGTCGGTCATGGCGGTGATCCTTACCCCGCTCGGCCCCGGCTTGCACCTGCCGCGCCGCGCCGGGCGGGGTTCAGGTGCCGGCGGCGTCGGGGTGGAGCGGCGAACCGGGCAGCTGCAGGGTCATCCGGGCCCCGCCCGACGGGGACTCGCTGGCCGCGACGGTGCCCGCGTGCCGCTCGGCGACCTGCCGCACGATCGACAGCCCGAGGCCCGAGCCGGGCATGCCGCGGGACTCGGTGGAGCGGAAGAACCGCTCGAAGACGTGGGGGCGGTCCGGCTCGGGGATGCCCGGGCCCTCGTCGTCCACGGTGAGGATGCCGTTGGCCAGCGTCGCCACGACGCGGCCGCCCGCCGGGCTCCACTTGGCGGCGTTGTCGAGCAGGTTGGTGATCGCACGCTCCAGCGAGTGCGACTCGCCCACGAGCCACCACGGCGCGGCGCGCACCTCGAAGGTGACGCTCGGGGCGCGCAGCCGCACCCGCGAGACCGACCGGTCGAGCACCTCGACGAGCGAGACCGGCTCCACCACGTGGCGCACCTGCTCGTCGCGGGCCAGCTCGACGAGGTCGCCGATGAGGGTGCTCAGCTCCATGATCTGGGCGCGGACGTCGTCGATGAGCTCGCGGCGCGTCTCGGGGGGCAGCACGGCCGCGGCGGACGCGCTCTCCGCCTGGGCGAGCAGGTCGAGGTTGGTGCGCAGCGAGGTCAGCGGCGTCTTCAGCTCGTGGCTGGCGTCGGCCACCAGCTGCCGCTGCCGCACGCGCGAGGCCTCGAGGGCGGTGAGCATCTGGTTGAACGCCGTCGCGAGGCGGGCGATCTCGTCGTCGCCCTCGACCTGCAGCGGGCGCAGGTCCTCGGTGCGGGCGATCTCCTCGACCGCGTCGGTGAGCCGGCGCACGGGACGCAGGCCGTTGCGCGCGACCGCCGTGCCGGCCAGACCCGCGAGGAGCACGCCGCTGGCGCCGAGCACGACCATCACGAGGCCGAGCTTGCCGAGGAACGCCTGCTGCGACGCGGTCTTCTGGGCGAGCATGAGCGCGCCGGCGTACTCCGACGTGCCCTCGATCCCCACCGGGTTCGGCAGGGGCACGGTGGCGATGCGGTAGCGCTCCCCCTCGATCGTCACGGTCCGCAGCACGGCGTGGTTCGCTGCGCCGGCCGCGACCTGCAGCTCGTCCTGGCCGAACGGCAGCGCCCCGTCCTGGTGGCCCTGCAGCAGCTGGGTGCCGCTCACGGTCAGCAGCACGACGCGCACGTCGCTGGCCTCGTCGAGCCACGGCTGGGTGTCGTAGGTCGTGACGGCGTCGCCCTTGTAGACGCTCGCCGTGGTCTGCGCCCGCTCCACGAGCTGCTCGTCCATCGTCTGCTGCATCTGCACGCGCACCACGAGGTAGACGCTCAGCGACAGCAGCGCGACGGTCGCGCCCACCGCGATGGTGGTGAGCAGCGTGACCCGGCTCGCCAGCGAGCGGCGGTAGTGCCAGCGGCGGCCGTCGGGCAGGTCGGGCAGCTCGGCGTCAGCAGGGGCGCCGAGGTCGCCGTCGTACGGCGGGGGCTTGTCGGGGAGGGACGCGGCGGGGCTCCCGGTGCGGGTGCTCACGCTTCCTTCAGCACGTAGCCGACGCCGCGGACCGTGTGGATGAGGCGCGGCTCGCCCTCGGCCTCGGTCTTGCGACGCAGGTACCCGACGTACACCTCGAGGGAGTTCGCGGTCGTCGGGAAGTCGTAGCCCCAGACCTCCTCGAGGATGAACGAGCGCTCCAGCACGCGGCGCGGGCGGCGCAGGAACATCTCCAGCAGCGTGAACTCGGTGCGCGTGAGCTCGATGGCGCGCGAGCCGCGGCGCACCTCGCGGGTGGCGACGTCCATCGTGAGGTCGGCGAACGACAGCGACTCGTCGGCCTGCTCGGTCGGCACGACCCGGCGCAGCAGGGCCCGCACGCGGGCCAGCAGCTCCTCGAGCGCGAACGGCTTGGTCAGGTAGTCGTCGGCCCCCGCGTCGAGGCCCTCGACCCGCTCGCCCACGGCGTCGCGCGCGGTGAGCACGAGGATCGGTACGTCGTTGCCCGCCGCCCGCAGCGCCCGCGTCGTCTCGAGCCCGTCGAGGCGCGGCATCATCACGTCCATCACGACGACGTCGGGCGCGGCGGCGGCGATGCCCGCCAGGGCCTCCGCGCCGTCGCCGGCGGTGGCCACGACGTACCCGTTGAACTCCAGCGAGCGGCGCAGCGACTCCCGCACGGCGCGGTCGTCGTCGACGACGAGCACGCGCGATCCCTTGGTGTCCGGCACCCGTCGAGTATGCCGAACGTCTCTGAGGCCGCGCTGAGAGACGGGCGGGATCGGTCGGGCGCGCTCAGGAGTACGCCGACGCGACGGCGGCGGCGCGGGCGCCGTACCCGCCGCCGAAGAGCGCGGCGTGGACCAGCAGCGGGAAGAGCTGGTGCAGCGGCACGCGGTCGCGCCAGCCGCCGACGAGCGGTCGGCCGGCAGCGGCCGCGGTGTCCTCGTAGGCGTCGCAGAGCTCGGCGAGGTGGGGCAGGCCGAAGAGCGCGAGCATGGCGAGGTCGACCTCGCGGTGCCCGCCGTACGACGCGGGGTCGACGACGTGCACGGTGCCGCCCACGCCCCACAGGACGTTGCCGTTCCACAGGTCGCCGTGCAGCAGGGCCGGGGGCTCCTCGGGCAGCAGCCCGGCGAGGCGGGGTAGGACGGCCTCGACCTTGCGGGCGTCCTCGGGCAGCACGGCGCCGCGGTCGCGGGCCAGCTTGAGGTAGGGCAGCACGCGGCGCACGGCGTAGAACTCCGCCCACGTCGCGCCCGGCGGGGCGGAGCAGGGCAGCGGCAGGCGGCCGATGAAGCCGTCCTGCTCCGCGCCCAGGATCGCGGGGGCGAGGTGGGTGCGGGCCAGCGCGGCGCCCAGCGCGGCGGCGGCGTCGGCCGACGGGCGGCCCGGGTCGACCCACCGCAGGATCACGCAGTCGGACGCGGCGGCCAGCACCTCGGGGACCTCGACACCCCCGGGTACGCCGGCGAGCCGCGCCAGCCCGCGCGCCTCGGCCTCGAAGAAGCCGGCCGGCGCCCCGGGGCAGGTCTTCATGAGCGCGTTGCGGCCGTCGGCGAGGCGCAGGCGGGTGGCGGTGGAGGTGTCGCCGCCCGCGACGGGCGAGGTGGCGGCGACCGCGGTGCCGAGCAGCTGCTCGGCCCGGCGCGCGACGAGGGGCTGGCGCGTCATGCCGCACCTCCGGTCGGGGCGGAGGAGGGCGCGCGGAGCAGGGCGCCCAGCTCGGCGACGAGCGCGTCGGCGACCCGCTCGACGACGGCGAGCGTGGCGTCGAACCCCTCGGGGCCGCCCGCGTACGGGTCGGGCACGTCGCCCGTGCCCTCGGGGTCGAGGTCGCGGAAGAGCAGGACGCGGTCGGCGGCGCCGCCCGCGAGGGCCCGCACGTCGGCGACGTTCGTGGCGTCCATGCCGAGCAGCGCGTCGAACCCGGCGGCCTCGGCGGCGTCGAGGCGGCGTGCGCGGTGGCGGGTGGCGTCGTACCCCCCGCGGGTCAGCACCGCCGCGGACCGCTCGTCCATGGGGCCGCCCACGTGCCAGCCGCCCGTGCCGAACGAGCGCACCTCGACCGCGTCGCCCAGGCCGGCCTCGGCCAGGCGCGCCTCGATCACCACGTCGGCGACGGGGGAGCGGCAGATGTTGCCGAGGCACACGACGGCGAGCCGGTACGGCGCGGAGCCGTCCGCGCGGGTGGGTCGGGGCGGGGGGAGGACCCCCGTCACCCGCGCACCTCGGTGTCCGTGACGGCCTCGACGACCCACGTGACGACGGTGATGACGATCGAGGCGCCGAGCGCGGTCCAGAACCCGTCGACGGTGAACGGGATGTCGAAGCGGTCCGCGACCCACCCGGTGAACAGGAACATCGCGGCGTTCACGACGAAGAGGAACAGCCCGAGCGTCAGCAGGATCAGGGGCAGCGACAGCAGCTTGACCAGGGGCGTCACGAACGCCGTCACGACCGAGAAGATGAGGGCGACGCCCAGCAGCGGGAGGATCTTGTCCTCGATCTCCGCCTGGCCGCTGGTGGCGCCGTCGAACGCGATGCCGTCGAACAGCCACGCGGCCACGGCGATGCCGAGCGCGTTGACGAGGACCCAGGCGACGAACTTCACGCACCCGATCCTAGGCAGGCCGGGCCAGGGGTACGGCGGGTCGCGCGCGGCTCAGCGGACCCCGAGGGCGCGCAGGATGTCCTGCTCGGCGAGGGCCAGGTGGTGCTCGACCTCGGCCGCCGCGCCCTCCACGTCGCCCCGGTCGAGCATCGCCACGAGCGCGTCGTGGGTGTGCGCCTGGTCGTGGGCGTTGCGCTCCGCGCGGTCGATCTGGGCGAGCACGAGCTTGAGCTCGGCGACGAGCGAGCGGGCGGTCGCGACGAGCCGGGGGGACCCCACGAGACCGACGAACGAGACGTGCACGGCGAGGTGCTTCTCGTTCAGCTCCGCGTACGACGCCTCCCGCCCCACCGCGTCGGTGTACGCCGCGACCGCCGCGCGCACGGCGGTGCGGGCCGCCTCGTCGGCACCCGCCCAGTGGCGCACGCCGGCCACCTCGAGCACGGCGCGGGCCCGGCAGACGTCGCGCACGGACGCGACGTCCGGCACGGCCACCGTCACGCCGCGGTTGGGCTCGCGGGTGGCGATCGACTCGGCGACCAGCACGGTCAGCGCCTCGCGGACCGTGGAGCGGGCGACGCCGAGGGAGGCGGCGAGCGCGACCTCGCGCAGCGGCGTACCCGACTCGAGCTCGCCGTCGAAGACCGCGCGCCGCAGCTCGTCGGCCACGCGCGCGACCGTCGAGGTCACCTCGACGCGCAGGCCGGCGTAGGGATCGGACACGCCCCGCATCATCGCGCGTCCGTGAGCCCGGCGACACCGGGGCCCGTCGTCTTGGCGGGTGGGGCGCGGCCGTGCCACACTCACCGGCGGTCGGATTGTCGGACAATCAACGGAGGTGGACGGATGCGCACGGACCTGGTGGACCAGCCGAGCTCGGTGGTGGAGCGGGAGACGGAGCGGGTCGCCGACCTGCCGTGGGGCCGCTCCTACCTGACGGTGAGCCCCGACCACTTCCGGGTCGACTACGTCATCAACCCCTACATGGACCCGGCGACGCAGCCCGAGCCCGAGCGCACCCGGGAGCAGTGGCACGGCATGCTCGCCGCCCTGCGCGACGCCGGCGCCCGCGTCGACGTGCTGCGCCAGCGCGGCGACAGCCCCGACATGGTGTACGCGATGAACCTCGGCCTGCCCTTCACGCGGGCCGACGGCGCGCCCGCGTTCCTGGCCTCCCACATGCGCTACCCGCAGCGCCGCGCCGAGACCGCGAGCGCCGTGGCCTGGGCCGAGGCGCGCGGCCGGGAGGTCGCGTACGTCGGCCGCGACGGCGTCGGCGCGCACGTCGAGGCCGGCGACCTGTTCCCCTTCGGCGGCGAGCTGCTCGCAGGGTTCGGCCCGCGCACCGAGGAGGCGGCGCTGGTCGGTATCGCCGCCGCGCTCGAGGTGCGCGTGCGCGGGCTGCGGATCACGCACCCCGGCATGTACCACCTCGACCTCGCCTTCTGCCCGCTCGACGAGCGCCGCGCGATGGTCTGCCCGGCGGCGTTCGACGAGGAGTCCGCGGCGGCGCTGCTGGCCGCCGTACCGGAGCCGCTGGTGCTCGACGAGGTCGAGGCGCTGACGTTCTGCGCCAACTCGGTGGTCGTCGGCCGCACCGTCCTCATGCCGGCCTGCCCGCCGCGGGTGCGCGAGCAGCTCGAGGCGTGGGGCTTCGACGTGGTGCTCGTCGACGTCTCCGAGCTGCACAAGGGCGGCGGCTCGATCCGCTGCCTCACCAACCCCCTCGACGTCGTCGTCGGCCGCGACCTCGTGCACGTGCCCGGCGGCGAGGTCGTCGGGGGCTGAGCCCCGTCAGCCCGGCTGCGCGCCCGCCCACTCGGTGCTGCGGGCGGCGGCGACGACGGCCGCGGTGAGGGCGGCGGCGCGGTCGGCGCCCCGGGCCAGTGCCGCGGCCAGCGTGCCTGCGAAGGTGTCGCCGGCCCCGGTGGTGTCGACGGGCTCGACCTGCGGGCTGGGTACGACGGCACCCGCCCACCGTGCGCCCGCCGCGCCCAGCGTCGTGCAGGCGCGCGGGTCGTCGGCGGCGAGCCCGAGCCGCGCCGCCTCGACCTCGTTGACGACCACCACGTCGTCGGGACCGAGCCGGGCCAGCAGCGCGGCGAGCCGGTCGCGTCCCGCGGCGTCGTCGGGCACCGGGGAGGCGTTGACGACGAGCCGGGCGGACGTCGCCGCGACGGCGTCGAGGAGCGCCTCGACCGCGGCGAGCGGCACCTCCAGCTGGGTGAGCACCACGTCGGCGGCGGCCAGCACGGCGCCCGCCCCGGCCACGTCGGCGGCGCCCACCGCCCCGTTCGCCCCCGCGACGACCACGATCGAGTTCTCGCCCGCGTCGTCCACGAGGATCGTCGCGCTGCCGGTCGGCGCGGCCGCGTCGGTGGCCAGGTGCGTGGTGTCGACGCCGAGGTCGTCGAGCCGGGCGCGGTACGCCGCCCCCTCGCCGTCGGCGCCCACCCGTCCGACCAGCGCGACGTGCGCGCCGGCCCGGCGCGCGGCCGCCGCCTGGTTGGCGCCCTTGCCGCCCGGTCCGAGCGTCATCGAGCGCGCCAGCACCGTCTCGCCGGGCGCGGGCAGCGCCGCGAGCCGGTGGACCCGGTCCACGTTGACCGATCCGACCACCACGACGCGGCCGGTGCGGGCCGGCGTACCGGCGTCGGGCGGGGTGCTCACGGAGGTCCTCCAGGTGCGCGGGTCGCGGTGTGGGAGCGGTAGGAGCGGCAGGGGAGGACTATCGCAGGCACCGCGACCCGCCCGCCCGGCGAGCGGGACCGCCGCTCGCGCTCAGCCGACGCACAGCCGGCCCCGGTAGGTTCTCGCGTCGTGGTGACCTACGGCGGACCGGCGGTGATGCTGCTCGGCGCGGTGCTCGCGGGCGTCGTGCTCGCCGGGGCCGCGGTCGTGGCGGCACGCCGCACGGGCCCCGTGTTCGCGGTCGCCGCGGCCGGGTTCGCCTGGTGGGTGGTGGTGATCGCGCTCGTCACCCTGGTGCCGGCGGGCGGCACCACGGGCTGGGTCGCGGCCGAGACGCGGGCCGCGACGTGCTCCTTCGACGTCGGCGGGCCCGCCCCCGACGGGTTCTGGATCTTCGACGGCGGCCAACGGCTGCTCAACACCGCCCTCTTCGTGCCCGCCGGCGCGCTGGGCGCGCTCGCCGCCTGCCGCTGGCGGGCGGGCTGGGGCCTGGTGCCGCTGGTGGCGGCGGGCCTCGCGCTCTACTCCGTCGGCATCGAGTGGACCCAGCTCGAGCTGGCACGCATCGACCGCGCCTGCGACGTCACCGACGTGATCGACAACGCGACCGGCGCCGCGCTGGGCGCCGCGGGCGGGGTGCTGCTCGCCGTGGTGCTCCGCCCGTGGCGCGCCCGGCGCACCCCCTAGCCTGGCTTCCATGACCGATCCCGTCCCGGGCGCCGCCGCGCCCACGCCCCGGAGCAGCGTGCTGGCGATCCCGGCCTACGTGCCGGGCCGGCCGCCCACCACCCGCCCGGGCCTCACGTCGTACAAGCTGTCGAGCAACGAGCTGCCCTTCCCGCCGCTGCCCGGCGTGCTGGCGGCCGCGCACGAGGCGGCGGCGCAGATGAACCGCTACCCGGACATGGGCAGCGCCACGCTGTACGCCGCGCTCGCCGACCACCTCGGCGTGCCGAGCGACCGGCTGAGCGTCGCCACGGGGTCGGTCGCGCTGCTCTACCAGCTCGTCGCCGCCTACTGCGAGCCCGGCGACGAGGTGGTGCACGCCTGGCGCTCGTTCGAGGCCTACCCGATCGCCGTGACGGCGGGCGGTGCGCGCGGCGTGGCGGTGCCGCTCGGCCCCGGTCACCGCCACGACCTCGACGCCATGGCCGCGGCCGTCACCGACCGCACCCGCGTCGTCATCCTCTGCACGCCCAACAACCCGACCGGGCCCGCGCTGACGCAGGCCGAGGTGGACGCGTTCCTCGCCCGCGTCCCCGGCCACGTCGTCGTGGTGCTCGACGAGGCGTACGTCGAGTTCGTGCGCAGCGACGACCCCGTCGACGGGGTCGCCACGGTCACCCGTCACGCCAACGTGGTGGTCACCCGCACGTTCTCGAAGGCCTACGGGCTCGCCGGCTTCCGGGTCGGGTACGCCGTCGCCCACCCCGACGTCGCCGCCGCCCTCCGCGCGGTGTCGCTGCCCTTCGGTGTGTCCGCGGTCGCGCAGGCCGCCGCCGTCGCCTCCCTGGCCGAGGGCGGGGCGCTGGCCGAGCGGGTGGAGGCGGTCGTGCAGCGGCGCGCCCGCGTGCTGGCCGGGCTCCGCGAGGCCGGCTGGGACGTCCCCGACGCGCAGGGCAACTTCGTGTGGCTCCCCCTGACCGGTACGACGGCGGGGGCCCCCGACCACGCCGGCACGTTCGCGGCGGCCGCCGAGGAGGCGGGCATCGTCGTGCGCCCCTTCGCGGGCGACGGCGTGCGCGTCACCATCGGCGAGGAGGAGGCGTGCGACCGGCTGCTCGCGGTTGCGTCGGCGTACCGCCGCTGACGGCCACGTCCACAGGTCGCGCTCAGCCTCGGCTGGGAGGATCGGCGCCATGACGCGCCCGCCCCGCCCCGCCCGCGCCGCCCGGCCCCTGGCCGCCGCGGTCGCCTCCCTCGCGCTGGCCGCGCTCACCGCCTGCGGCGGGTCGGACGAGGCGACGGTGACGCCGGAGCCGACGGTCGGCGAGGCGGCGGACAGCTGCACCGCGACCGGTGCCGGGGACGGGTCGGCTGCCGTCGACCCGTCCGTCTCCCCCGCGGACCGGCTGCAGGCGGCGCTCGACGGCCTGCCGGCGGTCGACGGCACGACGAGCACCGAGGGGGCCGGGGTGGTGCCCGCGGAGCTGCCCGCCGACGTGCTGCCCGCCGGCGTCGACCCGGCCGACGTGGCGTCCTACGGCTGCGCCGAGACGGGCTGGTTCCTCCTCCTGCGCTCCACCGACGTGCCCGAGCTGGCCGAGGTCACGACCGACGAACGTCTCGCCGCGGCCGGCTTCGTCGAGGGCGAGGCGTTCGAGTCCGACACCCTGTCCGCGTTGCGCACGTTCGTCCGCGAGGCCGACGGCGTCGTCGTGGGGTTCGCGGTGACGGACGTGGCGACGCAGGACGCGACGTACCCCTCGCGTGTCGGGCTCCTCGTCGCGCCCGCGGTCCCGCAGGCGTCCAGCGCCCCGACCGGCTGACGGCGCACCGGAGCGCGCGGGTTGGGTACCGGCGGTCCACGAGTCGCCCCGACCGGGAGGGGCGGCACCCGAGCAGGAGGTACGTGCGTGGGGATGGAGCCGTTGCCGGAGACCGTGGAGGCGGCAGGCGAGCTCCGCCAGCTGGTCCCGGACCGCGACGTGCTCGAGGAGCTGCGCGAGATCGCCGGCGAGGTGCAGGAGATCGCCCCCGAGTGCGTGGGGCTCAGCATCTCGCTCCACGACCACGGCGCCACCTTCACGCTGGCGTCGACCTCGACCACGACGGCGGCGCTCGACGCGGTGCAGTACCTCGACGGCGGGCCCTGCGTGGAGTCGATGCGCAGCGGCGAGGTGCTGCACCTCGACGTCGACCACGACCGGCTCGCGATCGGGGACGCGGCGACCGAGCCGGTCGACGACTCCCCGTTGGACGAGGGCCGGTGGCATCTCTACTCGGCCGCGTCGGCGGCCACGGGCGTCCTGTCGTCCCTCTCGCTGCCGTTGCTGCGTCGGGGACGCGTGATCGGCGGGGTGAACCTCTACGGCTCGCGGCCCGGGTCGTTCGCCGACCACGTCGAGGAGCTGGCGAGCGTGCTCGGCGCCTGGGCGCACGGCGCGGTGCTCAACGCCGACCTGACGTTCTCCACGCTGGAGGCGGCCCGTCGTACCCCCGGCGAGCTGCGCGACCAGACGACGGTGGCGGTGGCGGCCGGGATCCTGGCCGCCGCCCACGGCATCAGCGTGCTGCGGGCCGAGGAGCAGCTGGTCGAGGCCGCCCGCCTCGCCGACGTCGCCCCCGCGGTGCTGGCCCGCGTCGTCGTGGAGTCCCGCGCCCCCTAGGCCCTAGCTGCCGTCGGCCCCGTCGGCCCCGTCGGCCCCGTCGGCCGGGCCCTCGTGCTCGGTCTGCGCGACGAGGCGCTCGGCGACGTCGCGCAGCTTGGTGTTGCTGTTCTGCGAGGTGCGGGCCAGGAACTCGAAGGCGCGGCTGCGGTCCAGGCCGAACCGCTGCATGACGACCCCGACGGCGACGCCGATGAGCTCCCGCGACTCCAGCGCCTCGGCCAGCTGCGAGCGCTCCCGCACCCCGCCGAGCGCGACGGCCGCGCTGGCGGCGAACAGCTCCGCGAGCTCGAGCGTGCCCTCGTCGAAGGTCTCCTGGGTGGAGGAGTAGAGGTTGAGCCCGCCGAGGGTGTCCTCGTCGACGAACAGCCGCAGCCCCATCTGGGCCTGCAGGCCCTCGCGGACGGCCCGCGCGACGTACCCGGGCCAGCGCTGCTCGTGGCGCAGGTGCTCCACGCGGACGGTGCGCTCCTCGAGGACGGCGTACAGGCAGGGGCCCTCGCCGAGCTCGTACTGCACGCGGTCCAACCCCTTCGCCACGTCGTCGGTGCCCGCGACCGTCTCGAGCGTGCCGTCGCGGCGGGCCAGGGAGACGCTGACGTGGTCGATGCCCGGGATGGTGCGCCGGGCCACCTCGACGATCGTCTGCAGCGTGGTCGGCACGTCCCGGGGGGCGTTGACCTGCCGCAGGGCTTCCTCGGCGGCGCGTGCGAGGGGGGTGTCGGTGCTCACCGGGGTCACGGTACGTGCTGCGGCCCCTTCTCGTGCTTCCTCGCGCAGGAAGAGCCAGGACGGGCCAGGACGGGACGGGGCGGGCGACGGCGCGTGCCCGTGTCAGGGTGTCCCCGTGCCGTGCATGCCGACCGGGGTGGAGCCGTGACCGCCCTCGACGACTACACGGCGGCCCTCGCCCAGCCGCGGCTCGACGCCGGCCCCGAGCGGTACGACGAGCTGGTCGCCCCCGACGGCTCGCTGCGGCCCGCGTGGCGCGGCCTCGCGGAGGTCGCGGTGCGGCTCACCTCCGAGGACCTGGCGCGCGTGCACGGCGAGATCCGCCGGGCCCTCGCCGACGACGGCGTCACCTACGCGGCCCCCGGCGAGGACCTCGCGCCCTGGCGCCTCGACCCGGTGCCCCTCGTGCTCGACCCCGAGGACTGGGCGACCCTCGAGGTGGGCCTGACCCAGCGCGCCGAGGTGCTCAACGCGCTCGCGGCCGACCTGCACGGGCCGCGCCGCCTCCTCGCCGAGGGCGTGCTGCCCGCGCCGCTCGTGCTGGGCCACCCGGGCTACGAGCGGGTGCTGGCCCGCCCCTCGACGGCCGACCCGCGACCGCTCCTGCTGACCGCGTGCGACCTGGGACGGGCCGCCGACGGGTCGTGGCGGGTGCTCGCCGACCGCGCGCAGGCGCCGTCGGGCATGGGCTACGCCATGGAGAACCGCCGCGTCGTCTCCCGCGTGCTGCCCGAGCTCTACCGGCAGGCCGACCTGCACCGGATGGCGCCCTTCTTCCACGCGCTGCGCACGATGCTGCTCAACGCCGCCCCGGGCGACCCGCCCACGCCGCGCGTCGTGGTGCTGTCGCCGGGGCCGCGCTCGGAGACGGCCTACGACCAGGCGTTCCTGGCCAGCACCCTCGGCTTCCCGCTCGTGCAGGGCGATGACCTCGTGGTGCGCGACGGGGCGGTGTGGATGCGCGTGTTCGAGCACCTCGAGCGGGTGCACGTCGTGCTGCGCCGCGTCGACGCCGCCTGGAGCGACCCCCTGGAGCTGCGGGCCGGCTCCCGTCTCGGCGTCGCCGGGCTCACCGAGGCGGTGCGGCGCGGCACGGTGCGCGTCGTCAACGGGCTCGGTGCGGGCGTCGTCGAGAACCCCGGCCTCCTGCCCTACCTGCCGGCCGTCGCCGAGCGCCTCCTGGGCGAGGAGCTGCGCCTCGACGCGGTGCCCACGTGGTGGTGCGGGGACGAGCGGGCCCGCCGCACCGTCCTCGACCGTCTCGACGAGCTGGAGGTGCGGCGCACCGACGGCACCCGCGTCGACGGCACCCGCGACGAGCTGCGCCGCCGCGTCGAGGAGTCGCCGCACACCCACGTCGGCCAGCTGCCGGTCGCGCTGTCGCAGGCCCCCACGGTCTCGTCCGCCCGCACGTCCGCGAGCGGCGCCGCGGTGGCGCCCGGCCCGCTCTCGCTGCGCACCTTCACGCTCTGGCACGGCTCCTCCTACCGCCCGCTCGTCGGCGGTCTGGCGACCGTGCGCGAGCGGCGGGAGGGCCGCCGTACCGTCCCGGCGACCGCCAAGGACGTGTGGGTGCTCAAGCGGGACCCGGCCGAGCCGGACCAGCACCTCGCCCACCAGCTGCAGCTGTCCTACACCGACCCGGGCACCGCGATGGTGCCGCGCGTGCTCGACGACCTCTACTGGTCGGGGCGCTACCTCGAGCGCGCCGAGGACCTGCTGCGGCTCCTGCTCACCGCCCACGCGCTGGCCGACGACTACCGCACCCGCCCGCTGTCGGCCGGCGGCGCGAGCCTCGCGGTCACCTGGGGCGCCGTCCAGGCCCTCTGCCCGCCGCGGTCCGGCCCGGGCGCGGGCCCGGGGCCGGGTGGCGACGGCGGGCACGACGGCGGGTACGACGAGGAGTTCCGCGCCGTCGTGCTCGACGCGACCCGCGCGGGCAGCGTGGCCCAGTCCCTCGCGGCGCTGCGCGCCTGCTCCCTGGCCGTGCGCGACCACCTGTCCGCCGACACGTGGCGCACCTTCGCCGCGCTGGACCGCGCGGCCGCCGACCTGCGGGCCTCCCCCCACAGCCACCGCGTGGAGGAGGTGTGCGGCCGGATGCTCGACGGCGTGCTCGCGCTGACGGGCGTGAGCGCCAACATGGTGCGCGACCCGGGCTGGCACATGATCGGCGCCGGCCGCGCCGTCGAGCGGGTCCACCAGGTCGCCCGCCTGCTGCGGGCGACGCTCGTCGAGCGCCGCGGCCTCGACACCGACCGGCGGGTGCTCAACGCCGTCCTGGGCTCGACCGAGTCCGTGGTGACGCACCGGCGCCGCCACCGCGGCTACGTGAAGGTCGGCAGCACCCTCGACCTGCTGCTGCTCGACAGGGCCAACCCCCGCTCCGTGGCGCACGCGCTCGGCGAGCTCCGCACCCACCTGGCCGCCGTGCCGGGCTCGACGGGCTCCACCCGCCCCGAGCGGCTGCTCGACGAGCTGGTCGAGCGGGTCACCACGGTGGACCCCCGCGCGCTCGTGGCCCTCGGGGGCGAGCGCCGCCCCCACCTCGCGCGCTTCCTCGACGAGGTCGTCGCCGACGTCGCCCGGCTCTCCGACGCGATCGCCCTGCTGCACTTCCCCAGCGGCCCCGGCCCGCGCTCGTTCACCCAGCTGCTGCCCGCCCGGCTCGGCGCGGCCACCGGCACCGAGGAGGGCCAGGCGTGAGGTACCGCGTGTGGCACCGCACCACCTACACCTACGACGCCGACGTCACCGACAGCCTCGGCATCGCCTACCTGACGCCCCGCACGGGCGACCTGCAGCGCGTGGTCAGCCGCGAGCTGACGGTCTCCCCGGCCACCGACGAGGTCCGCGACGACGTCGACGTCCACGGCAACGTGGCGACCTTCTTCCAGGTGGTCCGGCCCCACCGCGAGCTCGTCGTGCGCGCCGAGAGCGTCGTCGAGGTGACCGCGCCGTCGTACGACGCGGAGCTGCTCGCCACCCCGTGGGAGGAGGCCCGCCCGGCCGCCCGCCCCGACAGCCCGGACGCCTGGGAGGCCTGGGACGGGGCGCTGCCGACGCGGCTGGCCGCACCCGGCCCCGAGGTGCGGGAGTACGTCGGGGCGTCGCTGACCCCGGGCCGCCCCCTCGGCGAGGTGCTCACCGACCTGGTCCGCCGGGTGCACGCCGACTTCGCCTACCGGCCCGGCGCCACGACCGTGACCACCTCGGTCGCCGAGGTGATGACCGCGCACGCCGGGGTGTGCCAGGACTTCGCGCACCTCCTGCTCGCCGGCCTGCGCGCCCACGGCCTGGCCGCCCGCTACGTCTCCGGCTACCTGGCCACCACCCCGCCGCCGGGACGCGAGCGCCTCGTCGGGGCCGACGCCACCCACGCCTGGATCGCGGTGTGGGCCCCGGGGCGCGCCGCCGGCGAGGGGCGCGAGCCCGGCACCTGGCTGATGGTCGACCCGACGAACGACACGTGGGTCGACGAGCGCTACGTGACGGTCGCCTGGGGCCGGGACTACGGCGACGTGCCGCCGCTCAAGGGCGTCATCTACACCGAGGCGACGAGCTCCTCGCTGGCCGTCGCGGTCGACGTCGCGCCGCTGTCCGAGGCCTGAGCCCGGCGGCCCGTCGGGCGGGTCGGGAGACACGGTGACCACCCGCGGGCCATGATGGCGCCCATGACGGACGACCGCACGACTCCCGCCGGCTGGTACGACGACGGCTCCGGCACCCAGCGCTGGTGGGACGGCCAGGCCTGGACCCAGCACACCCAGCCCGGCCCCGGCGACCTCGGGGACGCCGCGAGCGGCAGCGCCGCCGGCGACCCCGCCGGCACGCCGGGCGCCGACGGCGGTGCCGGTGCCGACCGCACCCAGGTCGCGCACGACCCCCGCCGCCTCGAGCAGGCGGCCGCCTCGGGCCAGACCGGCCAGCCGGGTCAGCAGGGCCAGCAGGGCCAGCCGGGCCAGCAGGGCGGGTACGGCGCACCCGGCCAGGGCGAGCAGGGCTTCGGCCAGCAGCCCGGTTTCGGCCCGCAGGGCGGGTTCGGCCAGCAGGAGTCGTTCGGCCAGCAGCCCGGTTACGGCCAGCAGCCCGGTTACGGCCAGCAGCCCGGCTACGGCCAGGGCGGCCAGGGTCAGCCGGGCCAGCCGGGTCAGCCGGGGCAGCCGGGCCAGTACGGCGCGCCGGGCTACGGCCAGGGGGGCCAGCACGGCGCACCGGCGTACGGGCAGCAGGGCTGGGGCCCCGGCGGCGCCAGCGCGGCGGCGGGCCACGGCGGCCGCGGCGGCGCCCTCAAGGGCAAGGGCAAGCTGATCGGCATCATCGCCGGCGTGGTCATCGCCCTGGTGATCCTCCTCGTGCTGTTCCTCACGGTGTTCAGCGGCGGGGACAGCGCCGAGGACGCGGCGGAGGAGTACTTCGACGCCGTCGCCGACAACGACTACGAGAAGGCCTGCGAGCTCTCCAGCGAGGACTCCCAGCAGGAGCAGTTCGAGACCTTCGACGGCGTCGACGACTGCGCCGGGCTGGCCGACGAGATCGAGTCCGCCGGCGACGAGGGCGGTTTCTCGACCGAGGACTTCGAGATCTCGACCGAGATCACGAAGGTGACCGAGAACGGTGACGAGGCGACGGTCGAGTTCGACTACACGACCGAGTACACGGGCGACGACGAGGACATCCGCGACGCCGTCGGCGACGAGGCCGAGGAGGGCTCCGACGAGCTCGAGATGGTCCGCGAGGACGGCGAGTGGAAGGTCGTCGACGGGCTCTGAGGCCCGCGACCACCCGCTCGAGCACCGGGGCCCCGCCGCTCCGTCGGCGGGGCCCCGGTGCGCTTCCCCGCCGTGCCACCATTGCCGCTCGTGAAGGCCTTCCGCTGCCGCGTGTGCGACAACGCGCTCTACTTCGACAACTCCCGGTGCGTCTCGTGCGGCACGGCCCTGGGCTTCTCCCGCGCCGAGCGGGCGATGGTTCCCGTCGACGACGAGGGGCGGTACGTCGACGCCGGCGGCACGGCGTGGCACACGTGCTCGCTGCGGCGCGCGGTCCGCTGCAACTGGCTCAGCGCGGAGCCGGGCACGCCCTGCGGGGCCTGCGCGCTGACCCGCACCCGCCCGGCCGACGACGACGCGGAGGGCCTCGCCCAGCTGCCGACCGCCGAGGCGGCCAAGCGCCGGCTGGTGCACGAGCTCGACGTGCTGGGCTTCCCCGTCGTGGGTCGTGACGAGGACCCGGACACGGGCCTGTGCTTCGACATGCTGAGCAGCGTCGAGGAGAACGTCGTCATCGGGCACGCCAGCGGCGTCATCACCATCGACCTCGCCGAGACCGACGACGCCCGCCGAGAGCGCGTGCGGGTCGAGCTGGGAGAGCCCTACCGCACGATGCTGGGCCACCTGCGCCACGAGGTGGGCCACTACGTGGAGTTCAAGCTCGTGACGGGCGACGCGCTCCTGACCCGGTGCCGCGAGCTGTTCGGGGACGACACCCGCGACTACCAGGCGGAGATCGACCGGCACTACTCCGAGGGCCCGCCCGACGACTGGCAGCGGCGCTACATCACGACGTACGCGACGATGCACCCGTTCGAGGACTTCGCCGAGACCTTCGCGCACTACCTGCACATCTCCGACACCGTCGACACGGCCGTCGAGCAGGGCCTGCTGACGGTCAACCCGTCGGTGTTCGGCTCCTTCCGCGACCTGGTGGTCGGGGTCTGGGTGCCGCTGAGCATCGCGCTCAACGAGATCAACAAGTCCATGGGGAAGGACGACCTCTACCCGTTCGTCATCCCCGACCCCGTGCTCGACAAGCTGGACTTCGTCGCCGCCCTCGCCGAGTCCGGCGCCGGCAGCGACGCCGACGTCTGAGGAGGAACACGTGCGCGGACTGCGGACGACGCTCGGCACCATGGTGGCGCTGGTGTTCGCCCTGGTGCTGCCCCTCGCCCTCGTGGCGTCGTGGGCGGACACCGAGGTGGACGACACCGACGCCTACGTCGAGAACGTGAGCGACGTGGCCCGCGACGAGGTCGTGCGCGCCGAGGTCGTGGACCGGCTGGGTACGGCGGTCACCGCCGCCGTCGAGGGCCGCCTGGGCGGCGTCGAGCTGCCCGCGGCCGTCCAGGAGGTCGTCGACGCGACCGTGGAGGACGTGCTCGACAGCGACGAGCTGGTGGCCGCGTGGGAGGAGGCGAACCGCTCGGCCCACGAGCAGTTCCTCGCGATCATGGACGGCCGCGGCGACGGGGAGAGCTTCGAGGTCTCCCTGCGGCCGCTGCTGGACGCGGCGCTGGAGGAGCTCGGGGCGCGGGGCGTGCCCACCGGCGCCGTGCCCGAGGGGGCCATGACGTTCCGGGTGGCCTCGGGTGAACGCCTGGCCGACGTGCGCGACGGCTACACCAGCGTCGTGGGCGCGGGCACGCTCCTGCCCGTCCTCGCCGTGGTGCTGCTCGTCGTGGCCCTCGCGCTGCCCGCCGGACGCTCGCGCCTGGGTGTCGGGCTCGTCGCGGCGATCGGCGCGGCCATCACCTCGGGGGCCCTGCTCGCCGTTCTCGGCGTCGGGGCCGACGTGGCCGAGCTGCAGGTCGACCCGGCCGACCGCGACCTGGCCTCGGCGGTGCTCGAGGTGCTGCTCGCCGGCCTGCGGACCCGGGCGCTGACCGCGCTCGTCGTCGCCGTCGTCGTCGCCGTGCTGCTCGTCGTCGCGCTCGCGGTGGTACGCCGGCGCCGTCCCGCAGCGCCGCCGCGCGCGGCGTACTGAGGCCTGCCGCACGGTCGTCGCGCCTGCGCCGCGCGGCTGCCGCGCGACGGGGGACGTCCGCCGATGGCCGCTGCGGGGCCTGCAGCGGTTAAGTTGCCCAGATGACGAAGAGAACCGTGCCCGTGCTCGCCGAGCGCGCGGAGTCCTACCTGGTGTCCCGGGCCCGCGAGACGACCGAGCCCGTCACGTCCGGCGAGCTGGCCCGCGCGCTGGTGCGCGAGGGCGAGCCGCAGGTCATGCAGCGCAGCGTCGGACCGGTCCTGCAGCACGTGGCGGCGTACGGCTCCGTCTCCTGGTCGCGCAACCTCGTGGCCTGGGTGGTCGACGAGAAGACCGGCGAGCCAAGCGAGCACGTGAGCGGCCTCGGCGACGCCGCCGAGGTGCGCGCCACCACGCACCGCCGCCTGTCCACGGGCGTCTGGGGCTGAGGCCCCCGGCCGGTCGGGGCGACCCGGTCGGCCCCCCGGTCGGCCCCCCGGCGGCTCAGACCGCCGGCAGCTCGAACCAGGCCACCGTGCCGCCGTCCGGGCGCGCCAGCAGCCCGATGGTGCCGCCGTGGGCCTCGACGACGCGCCGGCACGTGGCCAGCCCGAGACCCGATCCGTCGCCACCGGCGGCGTCGAGGCGCACCAGCGGCTCGAACGCCCGCTCCGCGTCCGCGGGGTCGATGCCGGGGCCGTCGTCGGTGACCTCGACCCGCCAGCCCGCCTCGACGCGCCGCGCCCCCACCTCGACGGTGGGGGTGGGCCCGGCGTGCTTGGCCGCGTTGCCGAGCAGGTTGGCGAGCACCGCGGAGAGCTGCACGGGGTCGCCCGGCACGGTGGGCAGCGGCCCGACCTCGAGCCGGGTCCCGGCGAGCGCGTCCCCGAGGTCGGCGACGACGGACGCCGTGGTCGTGGCGAGGTCGACGGGCCGGCGCTGGAGGCTCCCGCCGACCCGGGCGTAGGCCAGCACCTCCGCGACGAGGGTCCGCATGCGGTCCGCGCCGCGCTGGGCGGTGCGCAGGGACTCGACGGCGTCGGCCGGCACGGCGCCCAGCTGCAGCTCCAGCAGCTGCAGGGCCATCGCCACGGTGGCCAGCGGGTTCGCGAGGTCGTGGCTGACCTGCCCGGCGAAGGCGGCGAGGTGCTCGTTGGAGCGCTCGAGCTCGGCCCGCAGGTCCTCGGCGGAGCGCAGGGCGGACTGCAGGGCACGGGTGCGCCGGTCCAGCTCGAGCACGTCGACGACCCGGTCGGCCAGGTGGGCCAGCGAGCGCACGTGGGCGGCGTCGGGCTCGCGCGGCTGGTCGTCGAAGACGCAGAGGGTGCCGATGACGGTGCCGTCGGGCGTGCGGAGCGGGTGGCTGGCGTAGAAGCGGATCGAGCCGCGCTCGCCCGTCACGAAGGGGTGGTCGGCGAAGCGGGGGTCGAGGCGGGCGTCCCCGGTGACGACCGGCTCGTCGCCGTCGACCGCGACGGCGCACATGGTGTGCTCGCGCCGCACCACGGTGGGGGCCATGCCCACGACGGCGACCTGGTGCTGCGCTCCGGCGGTGAAGATGTTGACCGAGGCGAGCGGCACCCCGGCGACCAGCGCGGCCGTCTCGACGACGCCCTGGAGCGCGGCCGGGGGCTGGTCGAGCACCCGGTACTCCGCGATCAGGGTCTCCGCGCTCACCCGTGGGCCTCCCGCTCTCGGTCGTCCGCGCCGCGGCGCGGTCAGGTGGGCACGGTAGCCGCCGGGGCGCCGGTGACGGGCACCGACCGGGCTGTGACCCCGGCGACGGGTGCGGCCTGCCTACGCTGGGGGCCATGAGCGAGGACAGCGGGCCGGGCTACGTCATCAAGGGCGGTGGGTTCGACCGGGACATGAACTACATCCCGGACCGGATCACGGCGGTCGACCCGGCGACGGGTGAGCCGCGGCGTCCCGCGCACGGCCCCGCCGACGTGCCGCTGTGGCCGGTCGAGCCGGGTCGCTACCGCCTCGTCGCGGCGAAGGCCTGCCCCTGGGCCACCCGCGCGATCATCGTGCGGCGCCTGCTCGGGCTGGAGGACGTCCTCTCCCTCGGCACGCCGGGCCCCACGCACGACCAGCGCTCCTGGACCTTCGACCTCGACCCCGACGGCCGGGACCCGGTGCTCGGCGTCGAGCGGCTGCAGGAGTCGTACTTCCGGCGCTACCCCGACTACCCCCGCGGCATCACCGTGCCGGCGATCGTCGACGTCGCCAGCGGCGAGGTCGTCACCAACGACTTCCCGTGGATCACCCACGACCTCTTCCACGAGTGGCGCGACCACCACCGCGCGGACGCCCCCGACCTGTGGCCCGACGACCTCCGCGAGGAGATGGACGTCGTCGACAAGCGGGTCTTCACGGAGGTCAACAACGGCGTCTACCGCTGCGGCTTCGCGGGCTCCCAGGAGGCGTACGACGCGGCGTACGACCGGCTGTTCACCGCCCTCGACTGGCTGGAGGAGCGGCTGGCCGACCGGCGGTTCCTCCTGGGCGACCGGCTGACGGAGTCCGACGTGCGGCTGTTCACGACGCTGGTGCGCTTCGACGCGGTCTACCACGGCCACTTCAAGTGCAACCGGCAGAAGCTGACCGAGCTCCCCGTCCTCTGGGCGTACGCGCGGGACCTCTACCAGCTGCCCGGCTTCGGCGAGAGCACGGACTTCGACCAGATCAAGGCGCACTACTACGTGGTGCACAGCGACATCAACCCGACGCAGGTCGTGCCGAAGGGCCCGGACCTGTCGGGCTGGACGACGCCGCACGGGCGCGAGGCGCTCGGGCCCACGCCCGCCTTCGCCCGCTGAGCCGGGCCCGTCCGGGCGAACGAGAATCAGCCGCAAGGTACCCCCTGGGGGTATGGTCGCGGCGGCATCGGGCGGACGGTCAGGAGGAGCGATGGGGCACGGTCACGGGCACGGCCACGGCGGCCCGGGCGGTCACGGCGCCCACGGGGCCGGCCGGGCGGCGGACCGTCGCCGGCTCCGCATCGTGCTCGCGGTCACCGGCTCGATCATGGTGCTCCAGGCCGTGGGGGGCCTGCTGACCGGGTCGCTGGCGCTGGTCGCCGACTCCGCACACATGGCGATGGACGCCGGTGGCGTGCTGCTGGCGCTGGGTGCGTCGTACGTCGCGGCGCGGCCGGCGGGGGAGCGCTCCACGTTCGGCTACCACCGGGCCGAGGTGGTCGCGGCGCTGGCGAACGCGGTGGTGCTGCTGGGGCTCTGCGCCGTGCTGCTGTGGTTCGGGGCGAGCCGACTCGTCGACCCGGGCGAGGTCGACGCGGGCCCGATGATCCTGTTCGCGCTCAGCGGCCTCGTCGCCAACGGCGTGTCCATGGCGGTGCTGAGCCGCTCCGACACCGGCTCGCTCAACCTGCGCGGGGCGCTCATGGAGGTCGTGGCCGACCTGCTCGGCTCGGTCTTCGCGATCGCCGCCGGCGTCGTGATCCTGGTGACCGGGTGGCAGCGCGCCGACCCTGTCGCCTCCCTGCTCATCGCCGTGATGATCCTGCCCCGCGCCGTGAGCCTCGCCCGGGACGCCCTGCGGGTGCTGCTGGAGGTGGCGCCCGACGACCTCGACCTCGCCGCCGTCACCGCCCACATCCGGTCGATGGACGGCGTGCTCGACGTGCACGACCTCCACGCCTGGACCATCACGTCGGGGCTGCCGTCGCTGTCGGCGCACGTCACCGTGACCGAGGAGGCGCTGGCGCAGCACGGGGTGGGCGGGATGCTCGACCGGATCAGCCACTGCGTGGCGGAGCACTTCGAGGTGCGCCACGCGACGTTCCAGATCGAGCCCGCGACCCACCGCGCCCACGAGGACCTCGGCGAGGCCCACTGAGGCCGCGGGACCCACGGCGGGCGGGCGCCCGCCGTACGGGTTCGTGCCGGCGCTCAGCTGAGGGGCGGGCCGTCCACCGGGTAGCCGCCCTCCTGGCCGGCGATGGTGCCGCCGAGGCTGGCGCCGCCGCCCTGGTCGTCGTCCTGCTGGTGCCGCTCGACGTCCCGCTCGGCCGGCACCTGCTCCTCGTCCGTCCGAGCGGTCTGCGGCGGGGTGTCCTCGCCGGCGACGGCGGAGAGGTCGATCTCGGGGCGGTCGTCGTGTGCGCTCATGGATCGAACGTAGCCACGGCGCCGGGCCCGCCCAAGGCTGCCGGACCAGCGCCCCCGAACGGCCGCCTCGTCGACACCTGGCGGTCGCCGGGCTCGCTCCGGCTCAGTCCCGCTCGACCTCGCTGCGCAGCTTCAGCACCACGGTGCCGTCCTCCTGCTCGATGACGTAGGCCGGGTCGTCGTCGCTGCCGTTGCGGGTGACCTCGTTGCCCTTCGTCGTGCGCGTGACCTTGTCGTGGTGCACCTCGGTGACCGTGCCGCTCGCCTCCGAGCTGCCCCACTTCCACGTGACCGTCGTCCCCTTGCGGATGCTCATCTCGTCAACGTACGTCGGGGGTCCTCAGGTGCGCGCCGGTCTCGCCCGCCGGCGCCCGGTCCGCTACCGTGGTGGCGCCCAGTGACCTGGGTCACAACACTACACACCCGACGACCCGACCGGCGCCCCACCCCCGCGCCGTACCGGGGCCGTCACGACGAGCCCGACGGCGGTGACCCCGCGGCCGGGCGAGGAGCGGGCCATGACGATCCTGACCGGCGCGCCGACCGCACACGAGTCGGCCGACTGCGAACCGGACTACGTGCAGCTGCTGACGCCCGAGGGCGAGCGGCGCGAGCACCCGGACCACCACTTCGACGGCGACGACGACCTCGTCCGCACGATGCACCGCGACATGGTGCTCGTGCGGCGCGTCGACACCGAGGCCACCGCGCTGCAGCGCCACGGCGAGCTCGGCATCTGGGCCCAGCTGCTCGGCCAGGAGGCGGCCCAGGTCGGCGCCGCCCACGCCACCCGGCCCCAGGACTTCTTCTTCCCGACCTACCGCGAGCACGGCGTCGCGTGGGTGCGGGGCGTCGACCCCGCCCACCTGCTGGGCCTGTTCCGCGGCGTCGACCACGGCGGCTGGGACCCGGCGGAGCACAACGTCGGTCTCTACACGATCGTCATCGGCGCGCAGACGCTCCACGCGGTCGGCTACGCCATGGGCCTCACCGCCGACGGCTGCGTCGGCACCGGTGACCCGGCCCGCGACGCCTGCGCGATCGCGCACTTCGGCGACGGCGCCTCCAGCCAGGGCGACGTGCTGGAGTCGTTCGTCTTCGCCGCGACCTACGACGCGCCCGTCGTCTTCTTCTGCCAGAACAACCAGTGGGCCATCTCGGCCCCGATCGAGCGCCAGTCGCGCACGCCGCTGCACTGGCGGGCCCCGGCGTTCGGCTTCCCCGGGGTGCGGGTCGACGGCAACGACGCGCTCGCGACGTACGCCGTCATGCGGTCGGCGACCGACCGGGCGCGCTCGGGCGAGGGCCCCGTGCTCGTCGAGGCCTACACCTACCGGATGGGCGCCCACACCACGACGGACGACCCGACCCGCTACCGCTCCGGCGCCGACGTCGACGCCTGGCGCCGCAAGGACCCGATCGCGCGCGTCGAGACCTACCTGCGCCGCGCCGACGCGATCGACGACGCCTACCTCGCCGCCTTGGACCAGGAGGCGGCCGACCTCGGGGCCGACCTGCGCCGGCGCTGCCGCGAGCTGCCGGACCCGGCGCCCCTCGCGCTCTTCGACCACGTGTACGCCGACACGCCTCCCGAGCTGGCGGAGCAGCGCGACGCCTACGCGGCGTACCTCGCGCAGTTCGACGCGCCGGCCGCGACGACGCCGGGGGTCTCCCGATGAGCCGCGTGACCCTGGCCAAGGCGCTGAACGCCGGCCTGCGGGCGGCCATGGAGGCCGACGACAAGGTCGTGCTGATGGGCGAGGACGTGGGCCGGCTCGGCGGCGTCTTCCGCGTCACCGACGGTCTGCAGAAGGACTTCGGGGAGCGCCGCGTGCACGACTCGCCGCTCGCCGAGTCCGGCATCGTCGGCACGGCGATCGGCATGGCGATGCGCGGCTACCGGCCCGTCGTGGAGATCCAGTTCGACGGGTTCGTCTACCCGGCGTACGACCAGATCGTCTGCCAGCTCGCGAAGATGTCCTACCGCTCCCAGGGACGGGTGCGGCTGCCCGTCGTCATCCGCATCCCGTTCGGCGGCGGCATCGGGGCGGTCGAGCACCACAGCGAGAGCCCGGAGGCGCAGTTCGCGCACACGCCCGGCCTGAAGGTGGTGGCCTGCTCGAACCCCGTCGACGCCTACTGGATGATCCAGCAGGCGATCGCCTGCGACGACCCGGTGATCTTCCTGGAGCCGAAGCGGCAGTACCACGGCGACAAGGCCGAGCTCGACACCACCGCCGAGCCGCCGCCGTTCCTCGCCTCTCGCGTCGTGCGCCCGGGCACCGACGCCACGCTCGTCACCTACGGCCCCATGGTGCGCACGTGCCTCGCCGCCGCCGAGGCCGCCGTGCCCGAGGGCCGGTCGCTCGAGGTGATCGACCTGCGCACGCTCTCCCCGCTCGACCTCGGCCCCGTCGTGGAGTCCGCGCGTCGCACGGGCCACGTCGTCGTCGCCCACGAGGCCCACACCAACCTCGGCATGGGGGCGGAGGTCGCCGCCCGCGTGAGCGAGCAGTGCTTCTACTCCCTCGAGGCGCCCGTGCTGCGGGTCGGCGGCTTCGACGTGCCCTACCCCGCCGCCCGCAACGAGCACCACTTCCTGCCCGACCTCGACCGCGTGCTCGACGCCGTCGATGCGTCCCTGGCCTTCTGAGGAGCCCGCCCGTGCCCGAGTTCAACCTGCCCGACGTCGGCGAGGGCCTCACCGAGGCCGAGATCGTCGCCTGGCACGTGAAGGTCGGCGACGTGGTCGAGGTCAACGACCCGATCGTCGACATCGAGACCGCCAAGTCGGTGGTCGAGCTGCCCAGCCCGTACGCCGGGGAGGTCACCGCCCTGCTCGTCGAGGTCGGCGAGACCGTCGCCGTCGGGACGCCGATCATCGCCGTCGGCGAGCCGGCGTCTGCGGTGGGTGAGGAGCCCCGCGAGCGGAGCGAGCCGGCGTCTGCGGTGGGTGAGGAGCCCCGCGAGCGGAGCGAGCCGGCGTCTCGAACCCCCCACGAGCCCATCGACACCAACGTCCCGCCGGAGGGCAACGCGACCCTCGTCGGCTACGGCCCCCGCGAGACCGGTACGGCGCGCCGCCCCCGCCGCGCGCCCGCGGCGGTGGCCGTCGCCCCGCCCGCCGGGGTGCTGGCGAAGCCCCCCGTGCGCCGGCTGGCGGCCGACCTCGGCGTCGACCTGGCGGCGCTGACGCCGACGGGCCCGCACGGTGACGTCACGCGGGAGGACGTGCAGCGGGCCGCCGCCCCCGCCGCCCCCGCCCCGACCCCCGCCGGGCAGCAGGCCCCCGCGGCGGTGCGGGCCGCCGTACCGGACGGGGTCGGGGAGACGCGCGAGCCGGTCAAGGGCGTCCGGAGGGCGATGGCCGAGGCGATGGTGGCCTCGGCGTTCTCGGCGCCGCACGTGACGATCTGGACGACGGTGGACGTGAGCGCGTCCACGGCGTACCTCGCCCGGTTGCGGGCGCGGCGCGACTTCGCCGACCTGCCCGTCTCCCCGCTGCTGCTCGTGGCGCGGGCCGTCACGCTCGCGGTGCGCCGCACGCCGCTGCTCAACTCCTGGTTCGACGCCGACGCGGCGGACGGCGCCGGGGAGGTCGTGCTGCGCGAGCGGGTGAACCTCGGCATCGCGGCCGCGACGCCGCGCGGGCTGGTGGTGCCGAACGTGAAGGCGGCGGACACGCTGTCGCTGCCGGGGCTCGCCCGGGCGATCGGCGAGCTGGTCGCGACGGCGCGCGAGGGACGCACGGCGCCGGCCGACCAGGCCGGGGGCACGTTCACCATCACCAACGTCGGGGTGCTCGGCATCGAGGGCGGGACGCCCATCATCAACCCGGGCGAGTCGGGGATCCTCTGCCTCGGCGCCGTCCAGCGCCGCCCGTGGGTGGTGACGGACGCGGACGGCACGGAGACGCTGGCGCCGCGCGACGTGGTCACGCTGACGCTGAGCTTCGACCACCGCCACGTCGACGGGGCGACGGGGGCGGCGTTCCTCACCGACGTCGCGAGCGTGCTGGAGGACCCGGCGAACGCGCTGCTGCTCTGAGGTCGGCGCACCCGCGGGGGGCGTCCCCGCGGGTGCGTGCCCGACCGCCCCACGATTGAAACGTTTTAGAAACAGGCCCTCCGTAGCGTCCGGCTGCCAGCACGACCCTCCCCCCGGGGCGTGACGCCGGCACCCGTCCCCCGCGGCCACGAGAGGTCTGTCTTGTCCTTGCTGCCTGCCTTCACCCGCTCCGGAGCGCCCCGCGCCCGGAGCGCCACCCGGAACGCCGTCCGAGCGCTCAGCGGCGCCGCGCTCGTCGCGGCGACCCTGTCCGCGGGCGTCGCGTCCGCCGCCCCGACCACCGCACCCTCCGGCGACGACTGGGAGGTGGAGGTCGTCCCCGGCGGTTACGAGGTGACCGTCGACCTCGACGCGCCGCTGCCGATCGTCTCCGACGCGCCCACCATCGTGGTCGACGGCCAGTCGCTCGGCGTCGCCACGGAGTCCGCCGACGGCCTCAGCCTCGCGGCCGTCACCACGGACGCCTCGGTGCTGCGCGCCCGCACCGTCGAGCCCGGCTGGGCCAGCACGGCGCCGACCGGCGCCGCCGGCCTCGCCGCCGAGGCGCCCGCCGCGACCCCCGAGGCGTCCGCGCTCGCGGCGCTGGCCGACGACCCGGCCGCGCTCGGTGACCTCGCCTGGGACGAGGCGGTCTACTCCTTCGGCGACCAGTCCGTCGACCTCGCCGCAATCGGCGGCATCCGCGGCGAGATGGAGGGCAAGCTCTACCTCCCCGAGGGTGACGAGGCCCGGCCCACGGTCGTGCTGCTGCACGGCCGCCACAGCTACTGCTACGGCACCGGGGACGCCAACCCGGACCGCTGGCCCTGCTCGGCCACGCAGCTGTCGATCCCCAGCTACCTCGGGTACGACGGCACCGCCCGCACCCTGGCCAGCCACGGGTACGCCGTGGTGTCGATCTCGGCGAACGCGATCAACGCCAACGACAACCAGCTCGCGGCCGACCAGGGCGCCGTCGCGCGCGGCCAGCTCGTGCTCGACACCCTCGACCTGCTCGCCGACGCCTCGGCCGGCGAGCCCGTCGTCCTCCACGACGCCGCGACGGACGCGGACGTCACGCTCGACGCGGCGCTCGACGCCGGCACGGCGGCCGTGGCGGAGCGCTCCGAGGGCTTCGTCGGCGGGTACGACGCGCCCGACGACCTCGCCGCGAGCGACCTCGTCGGTCGCTTCGACCTCACCAACGTCGGCCTCATGGGCCACTCCCGCGGCGGCGAGGGCATCACGTCGGCGGCGACGCTCAACGGCGCCCGCGACGAGCCCTTCGGCTTCACCTCGGTGCTGCCGCTGGCCCCGGTCGACTTCGGCCGCATGACGGTGCCCGGCCTCGCGATGAACGTCGTGCTGCCCTACTGCGACGGCGACGTCAGCAACCAGCAGGGCCAGCACATGCTCGACGACAGCCGCTACGCGTTCGGCGACGACGCGCTGCGCTCGGGCACGTGGGTGATGGGCGCGAACCACAACTTCTACAACACGGTCTGGACCCCGGGCGTCTACCGCTACAGCGTCAGCGACGACTGGAGCGGCACGAACCCCGCCAGCGCCCGCGCCACCGAGCCGGTCTGCGGCACCGCCCCGAGCACCGCTGCGACGTCGATCCGCATGACGGCGCAGGAGCAGTACGACCAGGGCACGTCGTACATGGCCGCCTGGTTCCGCCTCACGCTCGGCGGCGAGGAGCAGTTCCTGCCGATGTTCGACGGCACGGGCGCGGTCCCGGCCGCCCTCGGTGCCGAGGACGTCCGCACGCAGGCCACCGCGCCCGCGTCGGCCCGCTCGACGGTCGCGACGTTCGAGCAGACCAGCTCGCTCATCCGCACCACGACGGGCGCCACGGCGACCGTCTGCGCCTCGCTCGGCGGCCGCACCGTCGGCCAGACCCTGCCGGCCTGCGCCACCACCGCGCAGTCGGCCCAGGTGCCGCACTGGACGCCCGCGTCCAACGCGACCAACGTGCCCGCCACGCCGATGACCCGGCTGAGCTGGACCGCCGCGGGCGCCGGGCTGCGCGTGGCCGTACCGGCCGCGCGCCGTGACGCCAGCCCGTACGAGCGCCTGTCGCTCAAGGTGGCGGCCGACGAGACCGTCGTCGGCGGCACCGACGCCACCCTCACCGTCGTCGACGGCACGGGTGCCCGCTGGTCCGCGCTGGTCTCCGAGCTCAACCCGCAGGCCCTGCGCCGCCTCCCGTCCTCGGACACGGCGACGAGCGCCAGCACGCTGGGCAAGATCGTCCTCCAGCAGCTGGCGGTGCCGCTCGGCACGCTGTCGGCCGCCGGGCTCGACCTGGGCGACCTCCGCGAGGTGAGCCTCACGGGCGCCCCGGTCGAGGGCGGTGCCACGACCGGCGGTGCCTACCTGTCCGACCTCGCGTTCGAGTCGTCCGCCGTGGGCGACCTCGGGGTCGGCGACCTGCCCGTCGTCGAGGTCTTCGCCCCGGCCACCGAGGAGGGCGACGCGCCCGGCACGACCGACGTCGCCGTCCACCTCGACCGCCCGGCCACGTCGACCGTCACCGGCTACGTCTCCCTGCTCGGCTCGGGCACCGCCCGCGCCGGCGCCGCCATGGAGCGCGTCGACTTCGCCCCGGGCGAGACCTGCCGGGTCGTCACCGCCACGCTCAACGGCGACACGACGGCCAGCACGACCGCGTCGACCGCGCTCAAGGCGTCGGTGGTCAACACCCGCGGCGCCGTCATGGGCACCGACTCCATCGTCTTCGCCACGATCCGCGAGGACGACGGCACCGTCGCCGCCACCCCGACCGGCACCGCGGTGCCGGAGCTGCCGCCCGTCGGCACCAGCGGCGACCCGTGCGCCGAGCTGGCCACCCTCACCGGCGGCGAGCTCGACGTGGCGGCGTCGGTCACCCCCGGTACGGCGCTCGCCGTCACCGCGGGCGGCTTCCGCGCCGGCGAGTCCGTCACGGTGACCGCGCCCGGCGTCGAGCCGGTACGGGTCGTCGCGGACGGCGACGGCGTCGCGACGGCGAGCCTCGCCGTACCGGCCGACACCGCGCGCGGTGCCCTGGCGCTCACCGCCACCGGCGCCGGCACGGGCCGGGTCGTCGAGGGCTCGACCCTCGTGCGGGACACCACCAGCCTCACCGCGCCGGCGACGGCGACGGGCTCGTTCGGCACGGCGGCGACGGTCGTCGTCGAGGTCGGCACGCCCGAGGGTGCGCCGGGGGCGACCGGCACCGTCGAGGCCCTGTGGGGCACCGGCGCGGTCGCGACCGCCGCGGTCGTCGACGGCCGGGCCACGCTGCGCCTGCCGGCGTCGTGGCGCCCGGGCACCTACCGGGTCGGCCTGCGCTACCTCGGTGACGACACGACGACCCCCGCCACCGGCGGCGTCGTGGTCACCGTCGGCAAGGCCCGCTCCACGCTGCTGGTCTCGGCGTGGCCGCAGCCGATCCCGGCGGGCCGCACCGGCACGCTCGGCATCCAGGTGGGCAACTCGAGCGGTGCGCCGTACAACGGCACCGCCCAGGTGGTCTACGGCGACGTGCGCCTCGTGGCGAACGTCCGCAACGGCCTCGCCCGGGTGACGCTGCCCGCGATGCCGACCGGCTGGTACCGCCTGCGGGTCTGGACGGACGCGAACCACCCGACCATCGCGGCCGCCGGCGCGTCATTCTCGGTGCCCGTGCGCCGCTGACCGAACCGCAGCACCTGTAGTACCGCAGCACCGACGGGAGGGCCGTCGCCGGGAGACCGGCGGCGGCCCTCCTCGCCGTACCCCGGGCGTCAGGCGGCTCGGCGCCCCGTGCAACGCGGTGTCCGGGCTGCTGCACACGCGTCCGGCGCCTGTCCCAGACGCTGCAGCACCGCAGGTGACCTCAGCACCGCAGCAGACGGCCGGCCGGTACGGCGTGGCCCCCGGGGCGCGTCAGGAACCGGCGCGCTCCGCCTCGCCGCGCAGCACGCAGAACTCGTTGCCCTCGGGGTCGGCCAGCACGGCCCAGCCGGTGCCGTCCTCGGCGCGCAGGTCGTCGACGAGGGTGGCGCCCATGCCGAGGAGCCGCTCGACCTCGGCGTCGCGCCGGTCGTCCTCACCGCTCGGGGCGAGGCAGAGGTGCAGGCGGTTCTTGACCGTCTTGGGCTCGGGGACGCGCAGGAACAGCAGGTCGCGGCCGTCCGGCAGCGTCATGCCGGTCTCCTCGTCGTCGCCGTCCGCGTCGTCGTCGAAGACCGGCAGCTCGAGCACGCGGCCCCACCAGGCGGCCAGGGCGCGGGGGTCGGCGCAGTCGACGCAGATGTTCACGATGTGCAGGCTCATCGCAGCACCGTGCCACGGCGGACCCTGCGAGGAAAGCCTGGGGTCTGCGGCCCAGGCGTCGACCGCGGACCACAGGTCTCCCCGCCCGGGCGGGGAGACCCCAGGGGCCCTCAGAACAGGTAGCGCCGCGAGCGCTGCGCGACGGAGCCGGCGCCGGCGACGAGCAGGCGCGACAGCTCGTGCTCGAGCACGGAGCCGACGCGGGCGCAGAACGCCTCGGGCTCCTCGGCGGCGTCGGGCTGCTCGGGCACGACGACGTCGACCACCCCGCGCGCCGCCAGGTCGAGCGCCCGCACCTGCTGGGCCCGGGCCATCTCGGCGGCGTGGTCGAGGTCGCGGTGCACGATCGCGCTCGCGCCCTCGGGCGGCAGGGGAGAGAGCCACGCGTGCTGCGCCGCGACGACCCGGTCGGCCGGCAGGAGCGCGAGCGCCCCGCCGCCGTTGCCCTCGCCGAGCATGAGGCACAGCGTCGGGGCGTCGAGGGTCACGAGGTCGGCCAGGCAGCGGGCGATCTCGCCGGCCAGCCCGCCGTTCTCCGCGTCGGCCGAGAGCGCGGCGCCCTGGGTGTCGATGACGCTGACGAGCGGCAGCTTGAGGTCGGAGGCCAGCCGCATCCCGCGCCGGGCCTCGCGCAGCGCCTCCGGTCCCATGGGCCGCTCCCGCGTCTGCCCGCGCCGGTCCTGGCCGAGGAACACGCAGGGGGCGTCGCCGAAGCGGGCCAGGGCGATGATGAGCCCCGGGTCCGCCTCGCCCTCGCCCGTGCCGTTGAGCAGCACGACGTCGCTGGCGGCGTACTTCAGGAGGCGGCGCACGCCCGGGCGCTCCGGGTCGCGCGAGCGGGTGACGGCGTCCCACGTCTCCACGTCGGGTACGGCGTCCAGCACCGGCGCGGGCACCGTGCCCACGCCCTGGCGCCGGGCGAGCAGGATCGTGAGGGTGCGGTCGACGATGTCGGCGAGCTCGTGCGGGGCCAGGACGGCGTCGATGATGCCGCGGGCGTAGAGGTTCTCCGAGGTCTGCACGCCCTCGGGGAACGGCTGGCCGTAGAGCGCCTCGTAGACCCGGGGGCCGAGGAAGCCGACCAGGGCGCCGGGCTCCGCGACGGTCACGTGCCCGAGCGAGCCCCACGAGGCCATGACGCCGCCGGTGGTGGGGTGGCGCAGGTAGACGAGGTAGGGCAGCCCCGCCTTCTTGTGCGTGGCGACCGCGGCCGAGATGCGCACCATCTGCACGAACGCCGGCGTGCCCTCCTGCATGCGGGTGCCGCCCGAGACGGGCGCGGCCAGCAGGGGCAGGCCCTCGGCGGTCGCGCGCTCGACGGCGGCCACGACGCGGTCGGCGGCCGCCCGGCCGATGGAGCCGGCGAGGAACCGGAACTCCCCGAGCAGCACCGCGACGCGGCGACCGCGGATGAGCGCCTCGCCCGTCACGACCGACTCGTCGGTGCCGGCCTTCTCGGCGGCGCGGGCGAGCTCCGCGCCGTACTCCTCCGAGATCTCCCCCCGCACGGGCGGGGTGTCCCAGGAGCGCCAGCTGCCCGCGTCGAGCACGAGGTCGATCAGGTCGTGGGAGGTCAGTCGCTCGGTCACGGGGTGGACGCTAGCCCGCCGGCCGGGCCCGTGCGAGGCTCCCGTCCGACCAGGGGACCGACCGGTAACCTGGCGGCGGCCGCACGCGGGTGCGGCACGGCGATCGGATCCCCCACATGCCCCCACCCGGGAGCGCGCCGGGCCAGGACGGGCCCGTCGCGGTGACGGCGCTGCTCGCGAGCGAGCACCCCGACCTCTTCCGCGCGACCCTCGACGCGGTCCCCGACGCCGTCGTCATCGTCGACGGCCAGGGCGTGATCGTCACGGCCAACACCCAGGTCGAGGGCGTGTTCGGCTACCGGCCCGCCGAGCTCGAGCAGCAGCTGATCGAGGTGCTGGTGCCCACCCGCCTCCGCACCGGGCACCCGCGGCGCCGCTCGAGCTACACCCGGCGTCCCATGGGCCTGCTGCAGCTCGCCGCCGTGCGCCGCGACGGCACCGAGTTCCCCGCCGAGATCTCGCTCGCGCCCATCGAGCTCGGCGACGGCACCACCTGGACGGCCGCCACCGTCCGCGACATCTCCGAGCGGATCCGGCTCGAGGCCGAGTCCGAGCGCCTGCGCGACGAGATGCTCGCGACCGTCACCCACGAGCTGCGCACGCCGCTGACGGTGATCATCGGCTACGTCGACATGCTCCTCGAGCTCGACGAGACGCTGCGCCCCGAGGCCCGCCGCACGATGCTCGGCAAGGTGGCGCGCAGCGCCCACCGCGAGCTCACCCTCGTCAACGACCTCCTCACCCTGGCGACCGGCACCCTGCACGCCGTGCCCCTCGAGCTGGAGGACGTCGACCTGGACGCCCTGGTGCGGACCACCGTCGCCGAGCGCCGCACCGAGGCCGCCAGCCGGGCCGTCACCCTCGTCGCGCGGCTGTCCGACGCGGACGCCGAGCGGGGTACGGCGGGAGCCGCCGCGCGCGCGCCGGTCGCCCGCGCCGATCCGCAGCGGCTGCGGCAGGTGCTCGACAACCTGCTCGGCAACGCGCTCAAGTTCACGCCGGCCGGTGGCCGCGTCGTGCTCGGCGTCGAGGTGCTCGGCGACAGCGTGGTGCTCACCGTCGCCGACACCGGGCCGGGGATCCCGGTCGAGGAGCGGGAGCGGATCTTCGAGCGCCTCTACCGCGTGCCCACCGCCATCGCCGACGCCGTCCCCGGCACCGGTCTGGGTCTGGCCATCGTCAAGGCCATCGTCGAGGCGCACCGCGGCACCGTGGCCGTCACGAGCGAGATGGGCACCGGCAGCACCTTCACCGTGCAGCTCCCCGGCGCCCGCTGAGCCGCCGAGCCGGGCCGCTCACGGCAGGAGGCCGTGGCGGCGGGCGAGCACGGCGGCCTCGAGCCGGGTCGACGCGCCCAGCTTGGCCATCACGGCCTTCACGTAGCCCTTCACCGTGTGCAGCGTCAGGCCGAGCTCGGCCCCGATCCGCGCGTTGCCGTGCCCCAGCGCGACCAGGCCGAGCACGTCTGCCTCGCGCGGCGTGAGCGCGACGGCGGGCAGCGTCGCGCCGGGGCCCTCGCCCGTGCCCCGCGGGGTCCGCTCGGCGAGCGTGTCGGCGGTGCGCAGCAGCGCGTCACGCAGGCGCGGGTCGTCGAGCTGCCCGGCGATCAGCCGCAGGTCGGCGTACGCCGCGCGCACCCGCTCGCGCAGCGGGTCGGGCCCGGGCGCCTCGGGCGGCGGGACGGGTCGCGGCGTGGCCCGCGAGAGGACCAGCTCCTGCTCGAGGGCCCGGGCCTCGGCGGTGAGCACGTCGAGGGCCCGCCCGGCGAGGCCGCCCGGGGCGTGGAGCGCGCCGTACAGCACCGCGACGGGGCGCCGGCCGACCACCACGGGGACGGCGGCCATCGCCCGCAGGCCCTCCGCGGCGATGATCGCGTCGTAGCGGTGGGAGATGGAGCGCGAGGACAGGTAGTCGCTGAAGGCGTGCGCCCGGCCGAGGGTGATGACGCGGCCGCCGAGGCCGTGCCCGGGCTGCAGGCGGGTGCCCGCGAGGGCGCCGACGGTGCGGCCGTCGAAGGTGTCGAGGGTGACCCGGCCGTCCTCGACGCGGCCGGCGAAGGCGAGCGAGACGGCCGCGTCCCGGCGTACCCGCCCCAGCGCCTGGCGCGTCGCCGCCCGCACGTCCCCGGCGCCCACGCCCCGGTCCCGCTCCGCCATGTGCTCCCCGCCCGCCCTCGTCGCCGACGCCCGGCCCCCCTCCTCGGAGGGTGGTCGCCGGGAGGTGGGCGGCGCACGATGTGACGCCGACCACCCGTGCCGATCATAGGAGGCCCCCGTGACCGCCGCCCCCGACGTCGCCCCCGACACCACCCCCGACACCGCCCGCAGGATCGAGGGCTGGCTCGCCGAGTACGCCGCACCCGACGCCTGCGCGGCCGCGCTGCTCTGCGACCGCCACGACCCCGACGCGGTCGCGTTCACGCTCGTCGACGCCGACCTCGGGGTGCGGGCGCTGACCTACGGCGAGCTGCGCGACCTCTCCTCCCGGCTGGCCGCGGGGCTCGCCGAGCGCGGCGTCGGGCGCGGCGACGCGGTGGGGGTGCTGATGGGCAAGCGCCTGGAGTACGTCGTGACCGTCGTCGCCCTGTGGCGCCTCGGCGCCGTGCTGGTGCCGCTCTTCACGGCGTTCGCGAGCGGCGCCATCCAGGTGCGGGTGAGCGGGAGCGGCGCCCGGCTGGTCGTCACCGAGCCGTCGCAGCGGGCGAAGCTCGACGCGGTCGAGGGCGTCGAGGTGCTCGTGACCGGGCCGGAGTACGACGCGCTGCTGACCCGCGAGCCGCTGGCCGAGCCGGCGGTGGTCGGCGGCGACGGCCTGCTGGCGATGCTCTTCACAAGCGGTACGACGGGGAAGCCGAAGGGCGT
Source organism: Nocardioides sp. ChNu-99 (assembly GCF_029493445.1). Lineage (NCBI taxonomy): Bacteria > Bacillati > Actinomycetota > Actinomycetes > Propionibacteriales > Nocardioidaceae > Nocardioides > Nocardioides sp. ChNu-99. Next base: position 85,251 of record NZ_JAHWBL010000005.1, read on the forward strand.
GCCGATCCCGGTGCGGGCGCTGGCGGCGTTCAGCTCCTACCTCGTGCACGGGCTCGACGTCCGGCCCGACGACGTGTTCTGGAACGCCGCCGACCCGGGGTGGGCCTACGGCCTCTACTACGGCGTGCTGGGCCCGCTGGCGCAGGGCCGGACCAACGTGCTCGTCGACGCCGGCTTCTCGCCGGACCTCACGCGGCGGGTGATCGAGCGTCTCGGCGTGACGAGCTTCGCGGGCGCGCCCACGATGTACCGCGCCATGTCGAAGGACCCCTCCTTCACCGGCTTCACGCTGCGGCGCGCCTCGTCGGCGGGCGAGCCGCTGACGCCCGACGTCGTCGCGTGGGGCGAGCGGGCGCTCGGCGTGGAGGTGCGCGACCACTACGGCCAGACAGAGCACGGCATGTGCATCGTCAACTGCTGGGCCGACGGCGTGCGCGAGCCGGTGCGGCCCGGGTCGATGGGTCCGGCGCTGCCCGGGTTCGCCGCGGGGATGGTCGAGGGCCAGATCGCGCTGGACGTCGAGGGCTCGCCGCTGATGTTCTTCCGCGGCTACCACGACGCGCCGGAGAAGTCGGCCGAGCGCTTCACCCGCGACGGTCGCTGGTACCTCACCGGCGACACCGGCCGCGTCGACGAGGACGGGCACTTCTACTTCTCGGCCCGCGACGACGACGTCATCCTCGCCGCCGGCTACCGCATCGGCCCGTTCGACGTGGAGAGCGTGCTCGTCACCCACCCCGCCGTCGTCGACGTGGCCGTGGTGGGCAAGCCCGACGAGGTGCGCGGCGAGGTCGTCGCGGCGTACGTCGTGCTGGCGTCCGGCACCGAGCCCACCGACGACCTGGCCCACGACCTGCAGCAGCTGGTGCGCAACGAGTACTCGGCCCACGCCTACCCGCGCATCGTGCACTTCGTCGCGGAGCTGCCGAAGACCCCCAGCGGGAAGGTGCAGCGCTACCTGCTGCGCCGCCGCGAGGACTGAGGCCCGCTCTCGGTGGTCGAGGCTGGGTTGCTCTGGCCCCGGTGGTTGAGGTGGGTTGCTCTGGCAACCTCTCGAAACCAGGCCCGGGTGTCGTGGTGGTTTCGAGGGCCGCTGGCGCGGCCACCTCAACCACCGGTCTGACGTGGCCGCGTGCGGTGGTTGAGGTGGGTTGCTCTGGCAACCCCTCGAAACCACGCCCGGGTGTCGTGGTGGTTTCGAGGGCCGCTAGCGCGGCCACCTCAACCACCGGATCGGACCCTGGCGCGGCCACCTCGACCACCGGAACGCCGCTGGCGGCCACCTCGACCACCGGAACGCCGCTGGCGCGGCCACCTCGACCACCGGGACTCGCTCAGAGCAGCGTGGACCAGTAGTCCCAGAACCGCTCGAGGATCAGCACGACGACGACGAGGTACACCGCCACCACGCCCAGCAGCGACCACCTCCGGGCGGCGCGGACGGCGCCGGACCGCGCGAGGCCGGCGCCGAGCACCCCGGCCTCGGCGTTGCGCACGGTCACGTGCCAGGCCAGCGGCACGACGACGGCCCACACGACCATGCAGTAGGGGCACAGCGCGTTGATCGAGTAGAGACTCTGGGCGATCAGCCAGGCCACGAACGCCGCGCCCAGCACGACGCCGGCCTGCAGGCCGGCCCAGAACCACCGGGCGTAGGACGCGCCGGCGAGGATCCCCGCCCCCACGGCGACGACGACCGGGAACGCGGCGACGCCGATCACCGGGTTGGGGAACCCGAACACCCGCGCCTGCTCGGTCACCATCACCGAACCGCAGCTGAGCACGGGGTTGAGGCTGCACGACGGCACGTACGACGGGTCGACCAGCAGCTGGATCCGCTCCAGCAGCAGCGTCACCGCGGCGACGAACCCGACGGCGCCGGTCACGACCAGCAGCCACCCCAGGCGACGGTCGCGGTCCCGGGCCTCGAGGGCCTCCAGCTCGGCCCGCTCGGCGGGTGTGAGGTCGACGTCGAGCGCGGTCACCGGGCGAATGTAGCCCCGCTTCCTGGGGGTGAGCGCGCGCCCCCGCATCCCGCCGCCCGCAGCCCGCTCAGCCCAGCGCCCGGTCCAGGTTGGTCGCGGCGCTGATGAGCGAGAGGTGCGTGAACGCCTGCGGGAAGTTGCCCAGCTGCTCGCCGGTGAGGCCGACCTGCTCGGCGAAGAGCCCGAGGTGGTTGCCGTAGGTCAGCATCTTCTCGAACGCCAGCCGCGCGTCGTCCACCCGACCGGCGCGGGTGAGTGCCTCGACGTACCAGAACGAGCACATCGAGAAGGTGCCCTCGGCGCCGTCGAGGCCGTCGTGGGAGTCCTGCGCCTCGGGGTCGTAGCGGAAGACGAGCGAGTCGGTGACGAGGTGCTCCTCGATGGCGTCCAGCGTCGAGAGGAAGCGGGGGTCGCCGGGGGCGGTGAACTTCACGAGCGGCATGAGCAGCAGCCCGGCGTCGAGCACGCGGGAGCCCTCGGCCTGGGTGAACGACTCCAGGTCGGGGTCCCACGACTCGGCCATGACGCGCTCGTAGATCTCGTCGCGCACCTTGCCCCACGCCGCGATGTCGCCGGGCAGGCCGCGGCGGCGGGCGACGCGGATCATCCGCTCGACCGCCACCCAGCACATGAGGCGCGACGTGGTGTGCGGCCGCGGCTCCTGCCGGATCTCCCACATGCCGTGGTCGTCGCGGTCCCAGTTGTCCATCACCCACTCGAGCACCGTGCACAGGTCGGACCAGCCGTCGTGGCTGATGCCGGCGCCGTACTTGTCGAAGAGGTAGACCGAGTCGACGAGCTCGCCGTAGATGTCGAGCTGCAGCTGGTCGACCGCCGCGTTGCCGACCCGCACGGGGCGCGAGCCGCGGTGGCCGGCGAGGTGGTCGAGCTCGTGCTCCTCGACCGGCACCTTCCCGTCGAGGTCGTAGAGCACCCGCAGCGGGCCGAGGCGCTCGTACGTCGGGTCGTCGCGGTCGGCCTCGCCGATGCGGCGCGAGAGCCACGCGGTGAACGCGGCGGCCTCGTCGGTGAACCCGAGGCGCAGCAGGCCGTAGAGGGTGAACGCCGCGTCGCGGATCCAGACGAACCGGTAGTCCCAGTTGCGCTCGCCGCCGATCTCCTCCGGCAGGCTCGTCGTCGGCGACGCGATGACGCCGCCGCTGGGCTCGTGGCACATCAGCTTGAGGGTGATGGCCGACCGCTCGACCGCACCCCGCCAGCGGCCGGCGTACGACGAGCTGGCCAGCCAGCCGCGCCAGTACGACGTCGTCCGGTCGAGCAGCGACGCGGTGTCGTCGACCGCGCAGGGCACGGGCTCGGCGCCCTCGGCGAGCACCTCGAGCACGAACAGCGCGGTCTCGCCCTCGGCCAGCTCGACGTCGGCGACGACGACCCCGCCGTCGATCACCAGGTCGTGGGTGGAGGACAGCACCAGGTCGACGTGGCCGTCGGGGATGGAGATGCCGCCCTCGACCTGCGTGGGCGTCGCGTCCTCGCGCCCGTAGTCGTGGCGCACCTGCACGCGGGTGACGAACGGCACGGCGCCGCGCACGGCCGAGACCCGTCGTACGACGCGCTGGCGGTGCTCGTCGTCGTGGGGGCGCAGGACCGGCATGAAGTCCTGCACCTCGACGACCCCCTGGGGGGTGAGGAAGCGGGTGACGAGGATGGCGGTGTCGGGCAGGTAGTACTGCTGCGTGCGCGTCACCTCGCCGGTCGGCCGCAGGGTCCACGCCCCGCCGACCTCGGGGTCGAGGAGGGCGGCGAAGATGCTGGGCGCGTCGAAGCGGCCCGGGCAGAACCAGTCGATGGTGCCGTCGGTGGAGACCAGGGCGCAGGAGCGCAGGTCGCCGATGAGGCCGTGGGCGGCGATGTCGGGCGCCCGGTCGGTGCGGGCCTCCTCAGTCACCGAGGCGCCACCCGCCGGGCGCGAGGTCGAGCGCGGCCTGCGGGCCCCACGAGCCGGGCTCGTAGGGGAGCACCTCGGGGCGGTCGTCGAGCACCGGCTGGCAGACCTCCCAGAGCCGCTCCACCTCGTCGGAGCGTGTGAAGAGCGTCTGGTCGCCGCGCAGCACGTCGAGCAGCAGCCGCTCGTAGGCCTCGAGCGCGAACGACTCGCCCCCGTCGCCGTGCACCTGCAGCTCCATGGTGGCGATGGTGATGTCGAAGTCGCGCCCCGGCCGCTTGGCGCGCACGTCGACGGTGATCCGCGGCTCGTCCGTCAGCTCGAGCACCAGCTCGTTGCCGCAGGCGGGCGCCGCGAACATCGACGACTCGGGGTCGCGGAAGCGCAGCGTGATGGTGCGCCGGCCCTCGGCGAGCGACTTGCCGGTGCGCAGCAGGAAGGGCACGTCGCGCCAGCGCTCGTTGTCGACGCAGACCTCGGCGGCGACGAACGTCTCCACGTCGGAGTCGTCGGCGACGTCCTCCTCGTCGCGGTAGCCGGCGTACTGCCCGAGCACGACCTTCGCGGGGTCGAGGGGGCGGATGGCGCGGAACAGCGCCGACTTGGCGTCGCGGACCGCGTCGGCCTCGAACGCGCCCGGGTCCTCCATGGCGACGAAGCCGAGCAGCTGGAAGAGGTGGGTGGAGATCATGTCGCGCAGGGCGCCCGTGGACTCGTAGAAGCTCGCCCGGCCCTCGATCGACAGCGACTCGGGCACGTCGATCTGCACCGAGGCGATGGAGCGGCGGTCCCAGGCCGGCTCGAAGAGACCGTTGGCGAACCGCAGCGCGAGGATGTTCTGCACCGCCTCCTTGCCGAGGAAGTGGTCGATGCGGAAGACCTGCTCCTCCTTCACCACGTCGAGCAGCGCGGCGTCCAGCCGCTCCGCCGAGGCCAGGTCGAGCCCGAACGGCTTCTCCACGACGAGCCGGGCGCGGTCGGTGAGGTCCTCGCGGTCGAGCATCCCGATCATGTCGGTCATCGCCGACGGGGGCAGCGACAGGTAGACGAGCCGGCGTACCTCCTCCACGTCGGTGCCGGCCTCGTCGGCCACCTCCTGCTCGGCGGCCCGCACGGCCGCGGCGAGGTCGGAGCCGTCGTCGGCCGACGCCGTCTGGAAGCTCAGCCGCTCGAGCAGCCCGTCGACGGCGTCGCGCTCGTCGGGCTCCGCCTGCTCGACCAGCGCGTCGCGCAGGCCGTCGCGGAACTCCTCGTCGCTGCCGGGGGAGTGCCGGCCCGAGCCGATGACCCGGTACGACGCGGGCAGCCACCCCGACGCCGCCAGGCGCAGCAGCGCGGGGAAGAGCTTGCGCTCGGCGAGGTCGCCCGTCGCGCCGAAGAGCACGACGACGTGGGGCGGGGGCGGCGTCTGCGAGGTCTGCTCGGACATGCCCCCAGCCTGCGCGACGGCACCAACTGCGCCCCGGGCCGCGCCGCCCGCGGGGCCGGTCCCGCGGGCCCGGGCTCAGCCCACGGGGCCGAAGGTCGTGGGCGGCTCCTGGGTGCCGAGGAGCCACGCGGTGAGGAACGGCGTGAGGTCGGTGCCCAGCTGCTCGGAGAGCCACGGCCAGTACTGGTCGCGGCCGATGCTGCGGTAGACGCCCTCGCCGCCCGCCGTCGGCCACGCCCGCACCATCTCCCAGAACGCCTCGTCACCGACGGTGGTGCGCAGCTCGTGCCACATCACCGCGGGCGGGACGTAGATGTTGCTCTGGCCGAAGGAGCTGCCGTCGTACGCCGCGGGCGGGCCGTAGGAGTCACGCAGGGCCTGGTCCTCGAGGGCGTAGTACCCCACGTAGTCGTCGACGTCCTCCCCGATGTCCTCGGCCTCCCACAGGATCTGCAGGTACATGGACATGCCCTCGTTCATCCACACGTCGCTCCAGTCGTCGGGCGAGACGACGTTGCCGTACCAGTGGTGCGCGATCTCGTGGACGATCACCTCGGGCGACAGCGTGTACCCGGTGTTGCCGTAGGTGATCATCGTCTGGGTCTCCATGGCGCTCTCGGAGTCGACGACGACGGAGCCGAGGCTGCTGAACGGGTAGGGGCCGAGCCGCTCCTCCAGCCAGGCGAGCGCCTCCTTGGTCGCCCCGAGCCGCTCGAGGGCCTCGTCGTCGCCGTCCGGGGTCCAGTAGGTCAGCGGCACGCCCGAGTCGCTGACGTCCTCGGTCAGCTCGTAGTCGCCGACGGCCACGGTCGCGAGGTACGACGACATCGGCTCCGGCGCGTGGAACCGCGCCACCGACTGCTCGTCGTCCTCCGCCTGCTCGACGAGCTCGCCGTTCGCGACGCCCGTCCAGCCCGGCTGCGTGCGGACCGTGACGTCGTACAGGGCCTTGTCGGCCGGCTGGTCGTTGACGGGGTACCAGGTGAACGCGCCGTACGGCTCCTGCATCGTCCAGAGCCAGTCCTCGCTGTCCTGCGAGGTGGAGCGCGTCAGGCCGACGCCGGAGAAGTCGCTGCGGTCGGTCGGGGCGGCGGCGGGCTCGGCGGGCCCGCGGTAGGTCACCGTCAGCCGGTGCTGCGACTCGATGAGCACCGGCTCGTCGACGACCAGGTGGTCGCCCTCGCGGCGGAAGGCGTCGGTCGGGGTGCCGTCGAGGACGAGGTCGGTGACCTCGAGGTGCGCGGCGAGGTCGAGGCGGAACCCCGGTGCGGCGCTCGTCGACCGGAAGGTGACCGTCGTGGTGCCCTCGAGCTCCGGGTCCTCGCCGTCGTCGGCGTCGTCGGGGAACCAGCGGAGCTCGATGTCGTAGTGCAGCGCGTCGACCCCGGGGTGGCCCTTGTCGGGGTAGACCGAGTCGGTGCGTGGCGTGCTCCGCGCCACCGCGAGCTCGGCGTCGTCCGGCAGCTCGACCGGGTCGAGGTCGGTGTCGCTGCCGCCGCGGCTCCCCCCGCCGGCGCCCCCGCCGCTGTCGTCGCCGTCGTCGCCGCCGCCCTCGCGGGGGCCGGCCTCGCTGGCGCCGCCGGTGACGCGGTCGGCGGTGTCGTCGTCGAGCCCGGTGACCACGCCCACGCCGGTCGCGCCGGCGAGGAGCACGACCGCCGCGCCGGCGGCGAGCCACGTGCGGGTACGGCGGGCCCCACCGCCCCGCGCGTCCTGCTGCTCGCCGGGGGTCTGATCGGGGGCCTGGCCGGGGGCCTGGTCGGGGGCCTGGTCGGGGGCCTGGTCGGGGGCCGTCGCGCCCGGGTCGGGGGCACGACCGGGTGTCGGGCGGGGCGGCAGCGGGCGCGGCGACGACATGGCGCTCAGTGTGCCGTCCCGGCCCGGCGTGCGCAGCCTCACACCGGCGCGACGTGGACGGGGCCGGGGCCCGGGGAGGCCGTCGTTAGGGTGCCGATCATGTCCGACCTGCTCATCCGCCAGGCCCGTCTGGTGCCCGTCGGTCGGGGGGTCGTCCCCGGCCCCTCCGGTCGTCCCGTCGACGTCGCGGTGACCGACGGCCGGGTGACCGCGGTCGGCCCCGACCTGCCCGTCCCGCCGGGCGCGAGCAACGCGGAGGTCGTCGACGCAGAGGGCCGGTGGCTCATCCCCGGGCTGTGGGACTCCCACGTGCACCTCGGGCAGTGGACGCTGGCGTCGCAGCGGCTCGACCTCACGGCCGCGCGCTCCCCGGAGGACGTGACGCAGCGGGTCGCCGAGCGCCTCGCGGAGCTGCCCGGCCACCCGGTCATCGGGTGGGGGCACCGCTCGGGCGGGTGGGACCGCGACGTGACGGTGAGCGAGCTCGACGCCGTGTCGGGCGACGTGCCGGTGGTCCTGATCTCGGGCGACGCCCACCACGCCTGGCTCAACACCACGGCGCTGCTGCACCTGGCGATGCCGGTGCGGGACTCGGTCGTGCGCGAGGGGGAGTGGTTCGCGGCGTACGCCCGCCTGTCCACCCTCGTCGGCGACGACGGCACGTCGCCGGAGGCGTACGGACGGACGCTCGACGCGGCGGCCGCGCTCGGCGTCGTGGGGCTCGTCGACTTCGAGTTCTCCGGCGGCGCGACCGAGTGGCTGCACCGCTGGGAGCACGGCTGCGACCGGCTGCGGATCCGGATGTCGACCTACGCCGAGGGCCTCGACGACGTGCTGCGCCTGGGGCTGCGCACCGGCGACGTCCTGCCGGGCGTGGCCGACGTGACCGGCCCGGGCGACGACCGCCTGACGATGGGCCCGCTGAAGATCATCTCGGACGGCTCCCTCAACACCCGCACGGCGTGGTGCTGCGAGCCGTACGCCGACGCCCACCGCCTCGAGTACCCCGCGGGCCAGCCCAACCTGTCGGGCGCCGAGCTGCACGACCTGCTCGCCCGGGCGCACGCCGCGGGGCTGGAGGTCGCCACGCACGCGATCGGGGACGCGGCCGCGGCGGCCGCGCTCGCGACGTACGCCGCCACCGGCGCCCGCGGCTCCATCGAGCACGCGCAGATGCTGAACCGGGCGGACTCGCGGCGGATGGCCGAGCTCGGCATCCGGGCCAGCGTGCAGCCGGCGCACCTGCTCGACGACCGCGACCTGACCGAGAAGATCTGGCAGGAGCGCTCGGCGCGGTGCTTCGCCTACCGCTGGATGCTCGACGACGGCGTCGACGTCGTGCTCGGCTCCGACGCGCCCGTGTCGCCGCTGGACCCGTGGCTGGCGATCGCCGCGGCGGTGCACCGCAGCGCCGACGAGCGGGAGCCGTGGCACGGCGAGCAGGCCCTCACCGTCGCCGAGGCGCTCGCGGCGTCCACCGACGGCTGGGGCACCGTGGCCGTGGGCCACCCGGGTGACCTCGTGCTGCTCGACGCCGACCCGTACGCCGCGTTCCCCACCACCGCCGAGCAGGGCGCCTGGCTGCGCCACCTGCCCGTCGCCGCGACGTACGTCGCCGGCCGCGCCGTCCACGGTGCGGGCATCGACCTGGGCTGAGGCCGTTCCGGTGGTCGAGGTGGCCGCCAGCGGCACCACCATCAGCTCCCGGCGCGGAACCTCCGCAGGCGCAGGCTGTTGCCCACGACGAAGACGCTCGAGAACGCCATGGCGGCGCCCGCCAGCATCGGGTTCAGCAGCCCGAGCGCCGCGAGCGGGACGGCCGCGACGTTGTAGCCGAACGCCCAGAAGAGGTTGCCCCGGATCGTCCGCAGCGTCGCCCGCGACAGCCGCACGGCGTCGGCGGCGGCGCGCAGGTCGCCCCGCACGAGCGTGATGTCGGCGGCCGCGATGGCCGCGTCGGTGCCCGTGCCCATCGCGATGCCGAGGTCGGCGGCCGCCAGCGCGGCGGCGTCGTTCACGCCGTCCCCCACCATCGCCACGACGCGGCCCTCGGCCTGCAGCCGGGTGACGACGGCGACCTTGTCCTCGGGCAGCACGTCGGCGACCACCTCGTCGATCCCCACCTCGGCCGCCACCTGCTCGGCCACCGCGCGGTTGTCGCCGGTGAGCAGCACGGGCCGCAGGCCCAGCTCTCGCAGCCGGGCGACGGCGGCCGCGCTCGTCGGCTTGACCTCGTCGGCGACGACGAGCAGGCCCCGCGCGCGACCGTCCCAGCCGACGGCGACGACGGTGCGCCCCTCGGCCTCCGCACGGGCCCGGGCGGCCTCCAGGTCGGCGTCGAGGTGCTGCGCCCAGTCGGCGAGCAGCGCGGGCCGCCCGACGACCACGGCGTGGCCCTCGACGACGCCGTGGGCGCCGCGTCCCGGGACGTTGGTGAAGCCCTCGACCCCCGGCACGTCCGCGTCGGCCTCGGCCGCCGCGTGGGCCACGGCCCGGGCGATCGGGTGCTCGGACGCCGCCTCGAGCGCCCCGGCGAGACGCAGCACGACGGCCCGGTCCTCGCCCGCGGCCGGTACGACGTCGCCCAGCGCCATCGCGCCCGTGGTGACCGTGCCGGTCTTGTCGAGCACGACGGTGTCGACGCGGCGGGTGGACTCCAGCACCTCGGGCCCCTTGATGAGCACGCCGAGCTGCGCGCCCCGCCCGGTGCCGACGAGCAGCGCCGTCGGCGTCGCCAGGCCCAGCGCGCAGGGGCACGCGATGATGAGGACCGCGACGGCGGCGGTGAGCGCGGCCGAGGCCGGGAAGCCGGCACCGAGCCACGCCCCGAGCGTCGCCACGGCGATGGCGATGACGACGGGCACGAAGACCCCGGACACCCGGTCGGCCAGCCGCTGCACCTCCGCCTTGCCCGACTGCGCGTCCTCGACCAGGCGCGCCATCTGCGCGAGCCGGGTGTCGTCCCCGACCCGGGTGGCCCGCACGACGAGACGGCCGCCGGCGTTGATCGTGGCGCCGGTGACGGCGTCGCCCGGCCCGACCTCGACGGGCACGGACTCGCCGGTGAGCAGCGAGGCGTCGACGGCCGACGTACCGCTCACGACCTCGCCGTCGGTCGCGACCTTCTCGCCGGGACGCACGACGAACTCGTCGCCCACCGCGAGGTCCGCCACCGCGACGCGGGTCTCGACGCCGCCGCGGAGCACCGCGACGTCCTTCGCGCCCAGGTCGAGCAGCGCCCGCAGCGCGTCCCCGGCCCGGCGCTTGGCGCGCTTCTCGAAGTAGCGCCCCGCGAGCACGAAGGTCGTGACCCCGGCCGCGACCTCGAGGTAGATGTTCGCCGCCCCGTCCGACGGCGCGACGGTGAGCTCGAAGGCGTGCGTCATGCCGGGCGTGCCGGCCGTGCCCCAGAAGAGGGCGTAGACCGACCACGCCAGCGCGGCCAGCGTGCCGAGCGAGACGAGGGTGTCCATCGTCGCCGCGCCGTGGCGCAGGTTGACCGCCGCGGCGCGGTGGAACGGCCAGGCGCCCCAGACGACGACGGGCCACGCCAGCGCCAGCGAGAGCCACTGCCAGTGGGTGAACTGCCACGCCGGCACCATCGCCAGCACGACCACGGGCACCGTCAGCACGGCCGAGGCCACGAGCCGGTCGCGCAGCGCACGCAGCTCGGTGGCGGCACGGTCGTCCGTCGCGGTCCCCGCGTCCCCGCCGGGAGCGCCCCGCTCGTCCGGTACGGCGGGCAGCTCGGCGCGGTAGCCCGCCTGCTCCACCGCGGCGACGAGCAGGAGCGGGTCGAAGCCCTCGGGCACCGCCACCCGCGCCTTCTCCGTCGCGTAGTTGACCGACGCCTCGACGCCGTCGAGCTTGTTGAGCTTGCGCTCGACGCGGTTGGCGCAGGACGCGCAGGTCATGCCGCCGATGGCGAGCTCGAGGCTGGTCGTGCTCATCGGTGCCCGCCCTCGTGGGCGCCGTCGCCGCCGTCCTCGACGCCGTCCTCCGCGCCGTGGTCGCCGGCCCCCGCGCGCTCGACCCATCGGTCGACGACGGGGTCGGGCACGAGCGCCGCGCCCGCGCCGTACGCGCCGGCGAAGACGAGGGCGAGTGCGCCGGCGTACAGCCCGAGCCGGGTCGCTGTGCGGGGTCCGTCCGCCATGGTTCCTCCTCCGGTGGTGCTCACGAGAGGAGAACATACCCCCGGGGGGTATCTGTTCCCAAGGTCGGAGGCGTGCTCACCCGTCCAGCGCGGAGATCACCTCGGCGGCAGCGGCGCGCTGGCCGGCGGGCAGGGGGTGGTACGGCGCGGCCTCGACGAAGTCGCTGCCGTTGATCCACGGGTCGTCGCTGCACAGCGCGTGGCCCTCGGTCGCGGCGAAGACGTCGACGTAGTCGGCGCCGGCCTGCTCGGCGGCCCGCTGCTGCGCGTTCACGAGCTCCTCGTTGAGCAGGCGAGCGAGGCCGAGCAGCTCGCCGTCGACGGGCAGGTCCGCGCAGCCCTCGGCGCCCGGCGGCACGACCTGGGGGTAGCCGACCACCAGCACCCGGGCCTGCGGAGCACGCTCGCGGACGGCGCCGATCACGGCGACGAGGTCGGTGGTGACGCGGGCGAGCCCCGCCTGCGCGGTCGCGAGGTCGAGGGTGGGGCACGTCGCGCCGGGCTGTTCGCACTGGCCGGCGAGCACGCCGAAGGCCCCGAAGTCGTTGCCCCCGGTGCTGAGGGTGACGACGTCGGTGTCGGCGGTCACGGCGTCGACCTGGGGCGGGAACGTCTGGCCGGCCAGCTGCTGGCTGCCCAGGAGGTCGGCCGTGGTGGCGCCGGAGCAGGACACGTCGACGAGCGTCGAGCCGCCGAACGCGCCGGCCACCAGCGACGGGTAGTTGACCTGCGAGCGCCCGCAGACGCCCGAGTCGCCCTGCGCCGGGTCGACCCCGGGCGCGGCCGTGTAGGAGTCCCCCATCGCCACGTAGACCTGGTCCGCGTGGTCGTCGGAGTCGTCGGTGCGCACCGCCGGACCCTCGGGGGTCTCCTCGGCCGCGGACGTCGCCCCGCTGCGCTCCCCGCCGGCCCCGCCGGCCCCGCCGGCCCCGTCCGAGCCCGACCCGTCGTCGCTGCAGGCGGCGAGGGCGAGCAGGAGGGCGGTGCCCGTGGCGAGGGGGCCCAGCAGGGGGCGGAGCGGACGCATGCGTCCAGTATCCGCGCGGCCCCACGCCGGGCCCTACGCCAGCGCCACCACGAGGTCGAGCACGACCTGCGGGTCGGTGAGCGACTCGCCCCACAGCTCGCGCACCTTGCCCATGCGGTAGCGGACGGTCTGCGGGTGCACGAAGAGGGCGGCGGCGACGTCGTCGCGCCGGCCCTGGTGGAGCAGCCAGGCCCGCAGCGTCTCCTCGAGGCGCGCCGCGGTGTCGGGGCGCACGCCGGCCAGCGGCGCGAGGGCGCGGGCCCGCAGCGCGGCGTGCGCCGCGGGGTCGGCGTGCACCACGAGCCGGGCGAGCAGGTCGTCGGTGTCGAGCACCCCGTCCGGTACGGCGAACGCCTCGCCCTCGGGTGCCCGCAGCGCCAGCGCGCGCTCGGCGCGGTCGTAGGAGGTGCGGGCCTCCAGCCACGGCACCGTCGGGCCGACGACCACGTCGCGCCGGGCCAGCGCCGCGAGCAGTGCGGGCCGCCGTACGTCGGGCACCAGCAGCAGCACCCGCTCGCCGTCCCCCAGGGCGGGCAGCTCGTCGGCCGGCTGCAGCGTCGCCGGGTCCACGATCGTCAGCGCCGCGCGGGCCTGCTCGCTGGGCACGACGAGCGCCGTCAGGGTCGTGGGCGGCGACCAGTCGACGACCTCGACGGCGGCGTGCACGGCGTCCGCGGGCGCCCGCTCCAGCAGGAGGTGCGCGACGCGCTCGAGGCGGCGGCGCCGCACCCGGCCGCTCGCCGCCAGCTCGTCGGAGTGGCCCGCGGCGCTGGAGGCCGACAGCTCGTCGATGAAGGCGAAGACCAGCTCGGCGAAGCCCGCGAGCGTGGCCGCGTCGATGTCGGCCTCGACCGCCGTGCGCGACAGCTCGCGCCAGGAGACGCGCGCGCCGATGCGGTACGCCGCGAGCAGCGCCTCCATCGAGCGGCCGCTCCGCGCCTCGCCGCGGCCCAGGTCGTAGGCGCCGCGGACGGAGGCGGCGGTCGGCGTGCGGGGATCGCGGGCGCCGCCGGAGACGAGCGAGACGAAGCCGCCGAGAGCCAGCTCGACGGCCTGGCGGATGGTCGCCCCCATGGGCCCCGACAGCGCGCCGGCGTAGCTGGGCACGTCGGCGATGATCGCCTCGACCGTGCGCCCGGCGACCTCGGGCAGCGCGGCCCGCAACGACGTGACGGTGGACGCGGGGAGGGTGACCCCGTCCTGCAGCGGTGAGTCCACGGTGCCTCCGGCCCTCCGGGGCGCGCCTGGGCACGCCGACCTTGTCCCGAGCGAACAACTCGCCCGGGTCGATTCAACCACCGGGCGTGACGGGATCACGCCGTCGGGACGCCACGATGGGGTCATGAGCTCCTTCGCTCCCCTGCTGCAGAGCCGCTCGGGCGGGTCCGGCACCCGCCCGGCCCTGCGGGCGCGCCTCGAGCGGCTGGCCAACGCGGCCGTCACGCCGCTCGTCCCGGCCGACTACCTCGACCTCTTCAACCCGCTGCGCGCCGGCGCCGAGCTGCGGGGGCGCGTCGTGGCCGTCGAGCCCGAGACCGCCGACGCCGCCACGATCGTCATCCGCCCCGGGTCGGACTGGGCGGGCCACGTGCCGGGCCAGTACGTCCACATCGGTGTCGACGTCGACGGCGTGCGCCAGTGGCGCGCGTACTCCCTGACCCACGGCCCGCGCCGCGACGGCCTCATCTCCGTCACGGTGAAGGCCGTCCCCGAGGGTGTCGTCAGCAACCACCTCGTCCACGAGGTGCGGGTCGGCACCCTGGTGCACCTCGAGCAGGCCACCGGCGAGTTCGTGCTGGCCCCCGAGGTCGCCGACGGCCCCGCCGACGGCCCCGCCGACGCCCCCGCCGACGGGCCGCGCGCGAAGCTGCTGTTCGTCACCGCGGGCTCCGGGGTCACCCCGGTCGTCGGGATGCTGCGCAACCTCTTCCCGGCCACCGACGACGGCGTCCTGCGGCTCCCGCGCAGCGCCCACCTCGACATCACCGTGGTCCACGTGGCGCCGAGCCGGCCCGACTCGATCTTCCGTCGCGACCTCGAGGCCCTCGACGCCGCCGGCGCGATCCGCCTCGTGGCGCGGTACGACGACGAGCACGGCCTGCTCGACGTCTCCCGGCTCGCCGACCTGGTCCCCGACCTGGGCGAGCGCACGACGTACGCCTGCGGCCCCGGCGGTCTCCTCGACGCGCTCGAGGCCCACCACGCCGAGGCCGGGCTCGAGCTCTTCACCGAGCAGTTCCGGCCCGCCAACCTCGTCGTCGCCGAGGGTGGCGAGGTCAGCTTCACCCGCACGGGCGCGACCGTCGACGCCGACGGCGCCACCACCCTGCTCGACGCCGGCGAGTCCGCCGGCGTCCTCATGCCGAGCGGCTGCCGCATGGGCGTCTGCTTCGGCTGCGTCCTCCCGCTCAAGGAGGGCTCCGTGCGCGACCTGCGCAACGGCGAGGTGACCACCGCGGTGCCCGGCGAGGTCGGGCCCGAGGGCATCCGCATCCAGACCTGCATCACGGCCGCCGCCGGCCCCTGCCACATCGAGATCTGAGGGGATCCACCCATGACCGTCGTCAGCAAGAAGTCCGAGAGCCCCATCGCCCACCTGTCGCCCGAGGACGTCGAGGAGCTGGGTCGCGAGCTCGACGCCATCCGCCAGGAGGTGCTCGACGCCCGCGGCGGCAGCGACGCGGCGTACATCCGCAAGGTGATCGACGTGCAGCGCAAGCTCGAGCTGGGCTCGCGCGCCGTGCTGCTCGCCAGCGCGTTCCCGCCCGCCTTCGTCGCCGGCACCATCGGGCTGTCGATCGCGAAGATCCTCGAGAACATGGAGATCGGGCACAACGTCATGCACGGCCAGTGGGACTGGATGCGTGACCCGAAGATCCACTCGACCACCTGGGAGTGGGACAACGCGTCCACGGCCGAGGGCTGGAAGCACAGCCACAACGAGCTGCACCACACGTACACGAACATCATCGGCAAGGACAACGACCTCGGCTACGGCATCATGCGCGTCGACGAGGACCAGCGCTGGTACCCCTTCTACCTGGCGCAGCCGGTGTGGAACTTCATCAACGCCTGCTTCTTCGAGTACGGCATCGCCGCCTACGACCTCGAGCTCGGCAAGAACCTGAAGACGCCGAAGGACAAGCGTCCCGAGTCGTTCAAGAAGTCGGCGCGGGCCACGCTGGCGAAGATCCGCAAGCAGGCGACGAAGGACTACGTCGTCCACCCGCTGCTGTCGGCGCCCACCGGGTCGCTGCTGCCCACGCTGGCCGCGAACTTCACGGCCAACCTGGTCCGCAACCTGTGGAGCCACTCCGTCATCATGTGCGGCCACTTCCCCGAGGGCGTCGAGACCTACGAGAAGGCCGCCATCCCGGAGAAGGAGACCCGCGGCGAGTGGTACCTGCGCCAGATGCTGGGCTCCGCCAACATCTCCGGCTCCAAGGCCATGCACCTCATGACGGGCAACCTGTCGCACCAGATCGAGCACCACCTCTTCCCCGACCTGCCGAGCAACCGCTACGCCGAGGTCGCACCGAAGGTGAAGGCGCTGTTCGACAAGTACGAGCTGAACTACCACGAGGCCCCGCTGGTGGCGCAGGTCTACTCCGCCTGGCACAAGGTCGTGCGCCTCTCGCTGCCCAACGGCTGGCTGGAGACGACCAACCGCTCGAACCTGCCGGGCCAGCTCAAGCTGCTGTGGGCCATGACGACGGGGGACCGCAAGGTCCGTCGCGTCGCGCAGCTGCGCCTCGACCAGCAGGCCCGCCGCCTCGCCGCGGCGCGGAAGGTCGAGAAGGCCGCCTGAGCCGACGCCGAGGCACCACGACGGGCCGCGGGGATGCAC
Organism: Nocardioides sp. ChNu-99; assembly: GCF_029493445.1. Taxonomy (NCBI): domain Bacteria; kingdom Bacillati; phylum Actinomycetota; class Actinomycetes; order Propionibacteriales; family Nocardioidaceae; genus Nocardioides; species Nocardioides sp. ChNu-99. Next base: position 101,458 of record NZ_JAHWBL010000005.1, read on the forward strand.
CAGCATCCCCGCGGCCCGTCGGCGTGACGTGGCACCCTCCGATCCGTTGGATTGGCGGGGTGAGCCGCGGGGTAGGGAGCGCCCCGGCCGGGCTCGCCACCCGGTAGCCTCACGTCGCTCGCCCGAAGGCCCGGGCGCTGGAAGGAATCCGTCATGACCAACTGCACCGCCTGCGGCCACGAGCTGCCGCCCGACTCCGCGTTCTGCGAGGAGTGCGGCACCCCGAGCGACGCCACGAACGTCCACGGCTCCGGCAACCACCCCACGCAGCCCTTCGGCGCCACCGGCTCCCCGTCGTACGCGCCCCAGGGGCAGTACGGCGGCCCCTCCGGCGAGGCGCCCACGACCTTCTCCGGTGCCTACGGCCAGGGCGGCCAGGGCGGCCAGGCCGGCCAGGGCGACCAGGGTGCGCCTCCGCCGTACGGTGGTGGCTACGCCGCGCCCCAGGGCGGCTACGACCAGGGCCAGTACGGCCAGGGCGGCTACGACCAGGGCCAGTACGGCCAGGGCGGCTACGACCAGGGTGGGTTCAACCAGGGCGGCTACGGGCCCGGCGGCTACGACGGCGGGGAGTACGGCGCGCCCCCCGGCGGGGCGGGCGGCTCCGGGGGCAACGGCAAGCGCAAGTGGATCATCATCTGGTCGATCGTCGCGCTGCTGGTTGTCGCGGCCATCGTGGCCGTGCTGATGCTGACGGTCTTCAAGGGTGACGACAACGGCGGCGACGACGACCCGGGCGGCGACGACACGTCGTCGACCGAGGGCGGCGACAGCGGCTCGGGCATCGAGCTCGGCGCGGTGAACGAGGTCGAGATGGACGGCGACGAGGCCGTCATCGAGGTCGAGGCCGAGGCCGGGCAGATCATCGTGCTGTCCTCCGAGCAGGAGGACCTCTCCGACCCGACCTACGACTTCGACGACTTCTACGTCGACGAGGGCTGGTTCGAGGGCGCGGGCGTCAGCGGCTGGGACGCGGCCGAGGACGGCACGCAGGAGATCCGGATCGCCTACGACGGCGACGAGGACCTGACGTCGATCGAGGTCTACGTCGACGTCATCGACGCCGAGCGCATCCAGCCGGGCGACGAGGTCGAGCTGGCCGACGGCGCCGAGGTGGGCGCGGCGATCTACGAGGACACCGACGGGGAGTACGCCGTGCCGAGCGGCATGTTCACCGACTTCTTCTGCAGCGACGGCGACGAGTGCACGCTGTACGGCGAGGTGCTCGCCGTCGTCACCGACTCCGGCCTCACGATCGAGGAGACCGACGCCGACCCCAGCCCGACCGACGAGCCGACGACGTCGGGCACGCCGGGCGCGGCGGTCCTGCCCGACGGCAGCACCTCGGGCGGCACGACGATGCCCCCGGGCGGTGCCAGCACGACGATCACCGCGACGGCGTCCGGCGTCATCACGATCGAGCTCATCGACGTGGCCGGCGGCGGCTCGGGCGGGGCGATCGACTTCCGCCTGCGGGTGCTCGACGGGGCCCGCGCCGAGCTGTGCAACCGCGACAGCTCGTACGACGACGAGGAGTGCGCCATCGAGGTCGTCGAGGGCGAGGCCTACAAGATCGAGGTCACGGAGTACACGGGTGACCCGGCCGCGACGAGCGACTTCCGCCTCAACATCGTGCCCGGCGGCGAGATCTTCTGAACCGCTGATCGACCACCCGTCGCGCTATTGAACGCGTGACAACAAGCCGGTGTCTGCGCCATGATCCCGACCATGGCGCAGACACCGGCTCGCTCCGGCGACACCCCCGAGCCCACCGACCTCGCAGTCCCGGGCGACCCGTCGACCTCGGCGGACGACGCCGGGGCCGCCGGCAGCACCGGCCCCGCCCCGCACGACGAGGTCGTGCGTGACGTCGCCCCCGCCGAGCACGTCGACGTCCTGGTCGTCGGCGCCGGCCTGTCGGGCATCGGCGCGGCGGCCCGCATCGCGCAGGACCACCCCGGTCTCTCGCTCGTCATCCTCGAGTCGCGCGAGCGTCTCGGCGGCACGTGGGACCTCTTCCGCTACCCGGGCGTGCGCTCCGACTCGGACATGTTCACGCTCGGCTACCGCTTCAAGCCGTGGCTCGGCGAGAAGGCCCTGGCCGACGGCCCCGCCATCCGGGAGTACGTGCGGGAGACCGCCGAGGAGTTCGGCCTGACCGAGCGCATCCGCTACGGCCACCGCGTCGTCGGCGCGTCCTGGGACTCGGCGGCCGCCCGCTGGACGGTCGAGGCGCTCGTCGACGGCGAGCCCACGACGTACACGGCCGGCTTCCTCTACTGCTGCTCGGGCTACTACGACTACGCCTCGGGCTACCGGCCCACCTTCCCGGGCGAGGAGCAGTTCGGGGGCACGTTCGTGCACCCGCAGGACTGGCCCGAGGACCTCGACGTCAGCGGCAAGCGGGTCGTCGTCATCGGGTCCGGGGCGACCGCCATCACGCTGGTGCCGTCGCTGTCGTCGGGCGAGGGCGCCGCCGCGCACGTGACGATGCTGCAGCGCACCCCGACGTACGTCATCTCGATCCCGGCCAAGGACAAGCTGTCGCTCGCCCTGCGCAAGGTGCTGCCCGAGATGACCGCCTACCAGGTGGTGCGCTGGCGCAACGTGCTGCAGCAGATGGCGTTCTACAACGTGAGCCAGAAGTTCCCCGGCCCCGTGAAGAAGGCCGTGCGGGCCTACACGCGCCGCCAGCTGCCGCAGGTCGACGTCGACACGCACTTCAACCCGCCGTACGACCCGTGGGACCAGCGGTTCTGCGTCGTGCCCGACAGCGACCTCTACAAGGCGCTGCGCTCGGGGCGGGCGTCGGTCGCGACGGGTCGCATCGAGACGTTCACGCCCACGGGGATCCGGCTCGAGGGCGGGGAGGAGCTCGAGGCCGACGTGGTGGTGACCGCGACGGGGCTCAACCTGCTGGCGTTCGGCGGCATCCGCTTCGCGGTCGACGGCGAGGAGGTCGCGCTGCCCACCACGATGGCCTACCGCGGCCTGATGCTCACCGGGCTGCCGAACTTCGCGTACACGATCGGCTACACCAACGCCTCGTGGACGCTCAAGGCCGATCTCGTGGCCGACTACGTCTCGAAGGTGCTCGGGCGGCTGCACGGCTCGGGGCTGCGCAAGGTCGAGGTGCGGCGCGACCCCGCGGTCCCCGAGGAGCCGTTCATGGACTTCGAGGCGGGCTACGTGCTCCGCTCGATCGACCAGCTGCCCAAGCAGGGCGCCGAGGCCCCGTGGCGGCTGCGGCAGAACTACGTGGCCGACCTGCGGGCGATCCGCGGGGCCGACCTCGACGACGACGCGCTCGCCTGGTCCTGAGCCGGTCCCGGCCGCGGCGTGACCTCGGCCACCCCACCCCCCGCGCGGGGGGTGGGGAATCGTCGTACGTCGGGGCGCACGGCTAGGTTGGTCGCGTCGGCCCGTCCCGTCTCACCTCGGACCGAGCGTCCGCCCCTCGTGGCGGCGGACGTGGCCGCTCCGACGCGGCACGTGCCCGCCGGCCCCGTCGCCGGCCGGGCCCCCAGGTGGGACGTCAGCTGACGAAGGTCGACCCCCCTCATGACTTCTCCCGGTTTCGCCGATCTCGGCGTGCCCACCGCCCTCTGCGACGTGCTGTCCGCGCAGGGCATCACCGTCCCCACCCCGATCCAGGCCGCCACGCTCGGCGACTCGCTGAACGGCCGTGACGTGCTCGGCCGCGGCCGCACCGGCTCCGGCAAGACCTACGCGTTCCTCCTGCCGCTGGTGGCGCGCCTCACCGCCGGCGCCGCCCGCCGTCCGCGCCCGGGCGCCCCGCGCGCCCTGATCCTGGCCCCGACGCGCGAGCTCGTCGGGCAGATCGAGGAGTCGCTGGCCCCGCTGGCGGCCGCGAGCGGCCTCACGACGCGCACCGTCTTCGGTGGCGTCGGCCAGAACCCGCAGGTGCAGGCGCTGCGCCGCGGCGTCGACATCGTCGTCGCCTGCCCCGGCCGCCTCGAGGACCTCATCGGCCAGGGCCACTGCAGCCTCGGCGACGTCGAGATCACCGTGCTGGACGAGGCCGACCACATGGCCGACCTCGGGTTCCTGCCCGCCGTACGACGCCTGCTCAACGCGACCCCGAAGCGCAGCCAGCGGCTGCTGTTCTCGGCGACGCTCGACAACGCCATCGACGCGCTGGTGAAGCAGTTCCTCCACCAGCCCGTCACCCACGAGGCCGACTCGGCGCAGTCGCCGGTCTCCGCGATGGAGCACCACGTGCTGCACCTCGCGAGCCGCGACCACCGCCTGCCGGTGCTCGTCGACCTCACGAGCGGCTCCGACCGCACCGTGGTCTTCACCCGCACGAAGCACGGCGCCAAGGCGCTGGCCCGCCAGCTCAACAAGGCGGGCGTGCCGGCGGTCGACCTCCACGGCAACCTGTCGCAGGGCGCCCGCACCCGCAACATGGACGCGTTCCACGCCGGCCGGGCGACCACCCTCGTGGCCACCGACATCGCGGCCCGCGGCATCCACGTCGACGACGTTGAGCTCGTGGTGCACGCCGACCCGCCGGCCGAGCACAAGGCCTACCTGCACCGCTCCGGGCGTACGGCGCGCGCCGGCGCCGCGGGCACCGTCGTGACGCTGATGACCGACGACCAGGCGCGCGACGTGCGCGCCCTGACGAAGGCCGCCGGCATCCGACCGCGCACGACCAAGCTCGCCGGGCCCACCGACGCGGTCCTCGCCGAGCTGGCCCCGGGCGAGCGCACGCTCGTCCCCGGTGGTCTCGACCTGACGACCGAGGTCGCCTCGGGGGGCCGCGGCTCGGGCTCGACCTCCGGCTCGGGTGAGGGCTCCGACGAGCGCCGCGGTGGCGGGGGCGGCCGACCGCGCCGGCGCCGTGGTCGCAGCGGCTCCGGCGGGGGCTCCGGCCAGGGCGGGTCCGGCTCGTCGCGTCCCGCCGGCGGTCAGGGCGGCTCCGGCGGCTCCGGCCGCTCCGGCTC
>NZ_JAHWBL010000050.1:0-24944 GCF_029493445.1 Nocardioides sp. ChNu-99
GGCACCCCCGGCGGAGATCAGTCCGGCGCCCCCGCGCACGGCCGCGGCGCCGAGCGCACCGCCGGCCACGCCCGCGGCCGGGGCCACGGCACCGAGGCCGCCACCACCGCCGCCGGCGCTGATCGACGCACCGCCCCCACCCGTGACGTCGGGACCGCGGCCGAGCAGGCCGGTGTCGCCGGGCGAGGGGGGCGGGAGCACGCCGGGGAGGGTGCCGACGGGCTGGGGGTGGGGGCTCGGGACGAGGCTGCCGTTGCCGACGTCGTCCCCGTCGACGACGACCTGGCCGCCGTCGTCGGGACGGATCCCGACGTCCGTGCGGGGCGGGTCGCTGACGACCTCGCCCCAGTGCGCCCGGTCGATGACGCCGGCGCTGTTGCGCCCGGCCCCGGGGGAGCTGACCGCCCCGGGCGTCGGGCTCGAGGGACCGCTCGAGGGGGCGCGGCCCTGGTCGTCGCTGTGGTAGTCGTTGATCTGCGACCACAGCACCTGACTCTCGCCCATGCCGCCGCGCAGGCCGGTGAGGATCTGCGCGCACTTGTTCTCGCGCTCCTGCAGGGCCTGCTGGTGGCTCGCCACGTCGGCGCTGTGCTGGCGGTCCGCCTCGGTGCGCTGGGCCTGGTCCCACTCGGGGTCGTACGGCGCCTGCGTCGGGGAGGACGGGACGGCCGCGCCCGCGATCGGCGCGTACGCCGCCTCGGCGGAGGACACGCTGCCGTTCGCCGTCTGGAGCGCGCTGACGCCGATCCCCATGTTGCTGCTGAGCTGCTTGAACTGCACGTCGATGCCCTCGAGCACGGCGATCATCTGGGCGCGCGTCTCCTCGCCCAGCTGCTGCTCCGCGTCGAGCTTGAGGCGCGCGGCGCGGAGCGCGGCGGCCGCGTCGCTGGCCATCTGCGAGCCGGTGTGCCACCCCTCGCGCTGGGTCTGCAGCACGCCACGGCGGGCGCGGAGCGCCTGGATGAGCTGCTGCTCGTTGGGTCCGGGAACGGGCACGTCACACCACCATCGGTCGGTTCGGGCCACCGGAGATGCGGTGGACGGCGGCGACCATCGCGGTCGCGGCCATCTCGTCCGTCGCCTCGACGTCGGCGGCGACCTGGCTGAGGACGTCGCGCACGCCCACGAGCACCTCGTGGTGGGAGGCGAGGTGCTCGGACAGGGTGCGCTGCGCCCCCGAGTGCTCGGCGCGCACGGCATAGCCCGGCTGCCACTCGCCGTACAGGTCCGGGTCCACGGTCACGGTGTCGACGAACGTCGACTGGTACTGGGCGATCAGCTCGATCTGCTTGTCGATGCTCTTCAGCGTGAGGTCGATGACCTCGCGCGAGACTCTGGTGGTAGCCACGTCGTCCCCTCGTCTCTCGTGCGGCTGCGGCACTCCGGTGGTGCGGTGGGTGCTGCGTCGGCAGCACGTGCGGTGCGTTCGGGTCCGGCGGCGTGACCGCGCCCGGACCCGCAGCCGCCCCGACCGCGTGGAGGCGTCGGGGCGGCTGGTGGGTGGATCAGCCCGGGAAGCGGTTCGCGCCCCGCAGGTCGGCGGCGCGGTACTCCTGGTTGGACTGGCTGACCGAGGTGCTGGTCTGCTGCAGCAGCTCGATCATCTCGGCGATGGCCGCGTCCCAGCGGGCCTTGGCGACGCGGTAGGCCTCCTGGGCCTGGCCGCTCCACTCGCTCTGCAGGGGGGCGAGCTCGCCCTCGAGGCGGTCGAGGCGGGCCTCGATGCCGCGGGCCGCGCCGACGAGGTCCGCGGAGGCGGTCTCGAGCGCGCCGTGGTCGACTGTGATTCCGGAGGTGTTCATGCTGTCTGGTGCTCCTTCGACGTCGTGGGTGGCGCTCAGCCGAGGCGGCTGAAGCTGGAGGAGAAGGTGTCGGCCTGCGACGAGTCCGTCGAGGTCGTGTCGCGCTCGGTGTCGAGCAGCGAGCGCTCGAAGTCGTTGAGCGCGTCGTTGATCGTGCGCTGCTTCTCCTGCCACGCCACGTGCAGGCGGTGGAAGGCGGCGGCACCCTGGCCGCCCCAGCGGGCGCCGATCCCCTGGATCTGGCCCTCGAGGGTGCGGCACTTCTGGTCGATCTCGACCTTGGCGTCGGCCACCATCTGCGCGGCGTTGGAGAGGGTTCCCTCTCCCATCTGCATGTTGTCAGCCATGCTCTTTCCCTTCTTCCCCCGGTAGCGGCGAGCAGGCCGCCCGAGAACGTCTCGTGGATGTTGTCGTGAGCCGGCTGACGTCCCGATCACCCGGCGCGAGGGGCTGTGTACCCGGGTGGTAGAGGGGCGTAAACACCCTCAGCTGACGATTTCCCAGATCCGTCGGAAGAGGCCCACGGTCACCACGAACGCGGGCACGGCGAACGCCCCCGTGAGGGCCTCGGCGACCTCGGCCCGGCGCGACCACCACACCGACCGCCAACCGCGGCCCAGTGCGACCGCGACCGGCACGAGCGCGGCGCCCAGCACGAGCGCGGCGACCCCGAGGCGACCGGACCAACCCTGGTCGGCGACCGTGCCGACCAGGACGCACGCCAGGCACCACAGGCCGGCGGAGCGCAGCAGGAGCCGGGCGGCGACGTGGCGGTAGCTGCGGGCGACGAGCAGGTGGGTGGCCCCGACCAGCGCGACGAGCAGCGGCGCCCCGACGCGGTCCAGCGGCAGCGTGGTGGTCGCCAGCACGAGGGGGGCCGCCACGACGGTGGTGGCCAGCACGGCCACGCAGGCGGCGGTGACGACCCGGGCGCCCCGGGCCACCACGGCCTCGACGGCGCTGCGGCGGATCACCGTGCGCGAGCGCCGGCCGCCCGCGCGGTCGCGCGCCGACCAGGCCGAGACCGCCAGCCGCTCGATGTCGATGAGCGCCTGGTCGGGCACGTCGACGGCGGACCCGGGGACGAAGCGCCCGGCGAAGACGGTGAGGAGCAGGAGGGTCGCCCAGGCGACGCGCTCGTGCCAGCCGAGCACGGCCACGACGCCCGCGACGACGAAGACGACGATGCCGGCGACGACCCACACCCGCAGGCCCTCGTCCTCCTCCTCGGTGAGGGCGCGGCCCACGGCGGCGGTGACGGCCGCCGCCAGCGCGGCCACGCCGAGCACCATGGGCAGCCGCGCGCTCGCGGTGTCGGCGACGACCACCAGGGCGGCCGCCGCCCCGAAGGCCGGCGCGGCGAGCGCCCGCTGGCGGGCCGCCCCGCCCAGCGGGAGGACGCCGAGCACGGCGCAGCCGAGGAGGACGCCCCCGACGAGCTGCTCGTCGGCGGCGCCGGTCAGCGCGACGCAGACGGCCGCGAGCAGGGCTGCGACGGCGGCCAGCACGAGGGCGGCCGCGGTCACGACCGGGCCCCGGGGACCACGGTCGGCGCGGTCCGCCTCCGCGGCCTGCGCGGGCGGCGCCGGTGGTGCCTCGTCGGCCACCACGACCAGGCCGCCGGTGCGCACCCCGAGGTCCCCGAGGGCGGTGGCGGGCGGCAGGGCGCGGCCGCGTCCGTCGTACAGGCGCCGGGAGGCGGGGAGACCGGTCTGCTTCGCGTACTCCCGCAGGACGTCGGCCGCGGAGGCGCCGTCGGGGACCAGCAGGTCGAGGACGCCGGCCTCGCCGTGCACGCTCAGGGCGAGCGTGCCCACCGGCGCCGCACCCGCCGTGCTCTGGCTCATCGACCCGTCCCCCTCGTGCCCCCGGAGCCGCGGGCCGCGGGGCCCGGGGCTGTGCCGCCGGTCAGGGTAGTCCCTGCCGGTCGGCGGCACCTATCATCGCTCGCACCGCGGTGGAGCAGCCGGGGCCAGCACGAGGGGGAGCTCTTTGAGCACGACGCTGCGCAGCAGCCACCGCATCGACGCACCCGAGGTGCCCACCGGGCAGATCGTCCTCCAACCCCCGCCGCAGCTCGCGGAGCACGAGGGCGCCGGCGGCGTCCTGATGAACGCCATCCCGATGCTCGGCAGCATCGGCTCGATCGTCGTCATCGCCTCGCTGAGCAGCCAGGGCGGCAGCACCGGCGGGCGCAGCATGCTGGCGGCGGGCATGTTCCTCTTCGCCACCATCGGGTTCATCGGCGTGCAGATCGACCGGCAGCGCAAGCAGCGCAACCAGCAGGTCACGGGGTCGCGCACGGAGTACCTGCGCTACCTGGCCGGGGTCCGCAAGGCCGCCCGCGACTCCGCCGACCGCCAGCGGCGCGCCCTGACCTGGCACCACCCGGAGCCCGCGGCCCTGCCGGCCGTCGCCGAGGACCGCACCCGGCTGTGGGAGCGCTCCTCCTCCGACCCCCACTTCCTCCAGGTCCGCTGGGGCAGCTGCGCGCAGCCGCTCTCCGTCGAGCTGGTGCCGCCGGAGAGCGCACCGATCGACCAGGTCGACCCCGCCGCGGCCTCGGCCCTGCACCGCCTGCTCGTCGTCCACCGCATCCAGCCCGACCTGCCGGCCTCGGTCGACCTGCGGGCCTTCGACCGCGTCGAGGTCTGCGGCCCCGAGGAGCAGGCGCGCTCGCTGGCCCGTGCGGTGATCACCAGCGCCGTCGCCTTCCACAACCCCGACCAGCTCGTGGTCGCCGTGCTCAGCTCGGACGACCACCTCGAGCACTGGGACTGGCTCAAGTGGCTCCCCCACGCGCAGAGCGCGCAGCGCGCCGACGCGGTGGGCCCCATGCGGATGGTCTCGACCTCCATCGACGACCTGGCCACCCTGCTGCCGCCGGACCTGTCCGAGCGCCCGCGCTTCGGCGCCGACGAGCGCCCCGCCACCCCCCACGTGCTCCTCGTCGTCGACGGCGGCGCCCTGCCGCCGGGCAACCACGTCATCCCGCCGGACGGCCTCCACGGCGTCACGGTGCTCGACCTGCCCGAGCAGTGGGAGGAGCTCGAGGACCCGACCCGCCTGCGGCTGGAGATCGTGGGCCTCGACGGCCGCGGCCGCCCGCGCGTCGAGGCGCTGCGGATGCGCACCGACACCGTGCAGGGCACCGGCGACCAGTGCTCGCTGGCGACGGCCGAGGCGATGGCGCGCCGGCTCACCCCGCTGCACACCGTGACCGCCGGTGACACGGGCGAGGGCGTCAACCCCGCCGAGATGGCCGGGCCCGCCGACTTCATGGAGCTGCTGGGCCTCGGCGACGTCCACGCGTACGACGCGACCACCGCCTGGCGGCCCCGGCCCGCCCGCGACCGCCTGCGGGTGCCCATCGGCATCGGCGACGGCGGCATGGTCCACCTCGACATCAAGGAGTCCGCCCAGCAGGGCATGGGCCCCCACGGCCTGGTGATCGGCGCGACGGGCTCGGGCAAGTCGGAGTTCCTCCGCACCCTCGTGCTCGGCCTCGCGATGACGCACTCGTCGGAGCAGCTCAACATGGTGCTCGTCGACTTCAAGGGCGGCGCCACGTTCGCCGGCATGTCCCAGATGCCCCACGTCTCGGCGGTCATCACCAACCTCAGCCAGGAGCTGACGCTGGTCGACCGCATGCAGGACGCGCTGTCGGGCGAGATGGTGCGCCGCCAGGAGCTGCTGCGCGAGGCCGGCAACTACGCCTCGATCCGCGACTACGAGAAGGCCCGCGCGGCCGGCGAGGACCTCGCCCCGCTCCCCTCGCTCTTCCTCGTCGTCGACGAGTTCTCCGAGATGCTGACCGCCAAGCCGGAGTTCATCGACCTCTTCGTCGCCATCGGCCGCCTCGGCCGCTCGCTCGGCCTGCACCTGCTGCTCGCCTCGCAGCGCCTGGAGGAGGGACGCCTGCGGGGCCTGGAGTCGCACCTGTCCTACCGCGTCGGCCTGCGCACCTTCTCGGCCGGCGAGTCCCGGGCGGTCCTCGGCGTGCCCGACGCGTACGAGCTGCCCGCCGTACCGGGTCTGGGCTACCTCAAGCCCGACCAGTCCACGCTGCTGAAGTTCAAGGCGGCGTACGTCTCGGGCCCCCCGGCCACCAGCAGCCGCTCGCAGGTGCGCCGCGACGAGGGCGGCAACGTGCGCGGCATCCTGCCGTACACGATCTCCGAGGTGCAGACCCTCGACCCGGTCGAGGAGGAGGCCCCCGCCGAGGCTCCGCGCCCCACCGCGCACCAGGGCGAGCAGCCCTCCCTGCTCGACGTCGCGGTCGGCCGCATGGTCGGTCGCGGACCGGCCGCCCACCAGGTCTGGCTGCCCCCGCTCGACGTGCCCGACACGCTCGACCAGCTGATGCCCGACCTCACGACGACGCCCGAGCTGGGGCTGGTGTCGCCGCGCTGGCGCCAGCTGGGCGGGCTCACCGTCCCCCTCGGCACGGTGGACCGGCCCCGCGAGCAGCGCCGCGACACCTTGACCATCAACATGGCGGGCGCCGGCGGCCACGTCGCCGTCGTGGGCGGTCCGCGCAGCGGCAAGAGCACGCTGCTGCGCTCCATCGTCACGAGCACGGCGTTGACGACCACCCCGCTGGAGTCGCAGTTCTTCGTGCTCGACTTCGGCGGCGGCACCTTCGCGCCGCTGGCCCGCCTCCCCCACGTCAGCGGGGTCGGCACCCGTTCGGAGCCCGACGTCGTGCGGCGCATCATCGCCGAGATCCGCGGCATCGTGGACCGGCGCGAGGCCTACTTCCGCTCCCACGGCATCGACTCGATCGAGACCTACCGCAGCCGGCGTCGCGAGGGTCGCGCCGACGACGGGTACGGCGACGTCTACCTCGTCGTCGACGGCTGGAGCACCCTGCGCTCCGACTTCGACGACCTCGAGATGGAGATCCAGCAGATCGCGGGCCGCGGCCTGACGTTCGGCCTCCACATCGTCGTCGGCGCCTCGCGCTGGCCCGACTTCCGCGCCGCCATGCGCGACGTCTTCGGCACCCGCCTCGAGCTGCGCCTGGGCGACCCCATCGACTCCGAGATCGACCGCAAGGTCGCGGCCCTCGTGCCGACGGGGCGCCCCGGTCGCGGTCTCGTGCCCGGCAAGCTCCACTTCCTCGCGGCCCTGCCGCGGGTCGACGGCGCCGGGGACCCGGCCACCATCGGCGACGGCGTCGACGACCTGGTACGCCGGGTCGCCGCGGCCTGGACGGGTCCCGCCGGCCCCAAGCTGCGGCTGCTGCCGGAGCGCATCGAGGTCGACCAGGTGCTGGCCCAGGCCCGCGGCGTCGTCGGCGACGACGGCCGCTCCCTGCTCGACTCGGGCCGCATCGTGCTGGGCGTCAACGAGAAGGAGCTGGCCCCCGTCGGCCTCGACGTCGACGCCGAGCCGCACCTGCTGCTGTTCGGCGACGGGCGCTCGGGCAAGAGCTCGCTGCTGCGCACCTACGTGCGCGAGGTGATGCGCACCCGCACGCCGCAGCAGGCGCAGATCGTGGTCGTCGACTACCGCCGCTCGCTGCTCGGCGAGGTGCCGGAGGAGTACCAGCTCAACTACCTCACCAGTGCCGCGCAGGCGACGCCGTTGCTGCGCGACCTGGCGAAGTACCTCGAGAACCGCATCCCCGGCCCCGACGTGACGCCCGAGCAGCTGCGCAACCGCTCGTGGTGGACCGGCGCCGAGGTCTTCGTGGTGGTCGACGACTACGACCTGGTCGCCACCGCGCAGAGCTCCCCGGTCCAGCCGCTGCAGCCGCTCATGGCCCAGGCCCGCGACGTCGGCCTCCACGTCGTCGTCGCGCGCCGCTCCGGCGGCGCGTCCCGCGCCCTCTACGAGCCGGTCGTGCAGTCGATGCGCGACCTCGCCATGCCGGGCCTCGTCCTGTCCGGCTCGCCCGACGAGGGCTTCCTCATCGGCAACGTGAAGCCGCAGAAGGCCCCGCCGGGCCGGGGACGCCTCGTGACCCGCGACCGCGGCACCGAGGTCGTCCAGCTCGCCTGGTCCAGCCCGGCGGACCTGTGACGCGCGGGGACGGCCGCCGGGACGGGGCGCGGCTCGTCCGTATGATCAGCGCGTGATCTTCAAGCGCGTCGGCAGTGGACGGCCCTACCCGTCCCACGGGCTCGACGCCGCGGCGTGGGCCGCGGTCCCCCCGCGGCAGATCCGTCTCGACCAGCTGGTGACCACGAAGGACACGCTCCAGCTGGGCGCGCTGCTCGACGAGGACTCGACGTTCTTCGGCGACCTCTTCGCGCACGTGGTGCTCTGGCGGGGCGAGCTCTTCCTCGAGGACGGGCTGCACCGCGCGCTGCGGGCCGCCCTCCAGCAGCGCAACGTGCTGCACGCCCGCGTCGTGGTGGTGGAGCAGTGAGCGACCGGACCTCGGAGGGCATGTCGGCCCACACCCGCTCGGCGATCACCCTCGCGGTGCTCGTGGTCGTGCTGCTCGTCGGCCTCGTCCTGGGGTGGAACCGCGTGACGGCGCCGGTGCCGAGCGCCTCGCTCGGGGGCGGCGGCAACGAGGTGTGCACGCTGCGCTCGTTCGAGCCGGGTGACGCCCTCACCACGGCCGACGTGACCGTCAGCGTCTACAACGCGAGCGGCCGCTCGCGCCTGGCCAGCCAGACGATGGGCCAGCTCACCGACCGCGGGTTCGTGGCCGGCCAGGTGGGCGACGCGCCCGAGGGCGCCGTGGTGGACCGGGTCGAGATCCGTGCGGCCGCGCCGAGCTCGGCGGCGGCCGTCCTGGTGCGGGAGAACGTCGGCAGCCCGGCGGCGGTCGTCGAGGACCCGACGGTCGACGGCATCGTCGTCTACGTGGGGCCGTCCTGGCAGGGGCCGACCGGCGACGCGCGCGGGGACATCACGGTGGCGAACGCCGAGGAGGTCTGCGGCCCGCAGGAGACCGCGCTCCCCTGACCCGGTACGGCGGGCGTCAGCGCCGCCGTACCCCCGGACCACGGGTGCCCCAGCGGGCCAGCCGACCGTTCTGGGAGACCAGGCGCAGACGCGCCTCGGTGGCCTCGCGCAGGGCGCGCGGCGTGACGAGGATGAGGTCGTCGCCGCGGCGCAGCGCCGTGGTCGGCTCGGGCACCAGCACCGCGTCGCCCCGCACCACCAGCGAGATGGACGCCCCCACGGGCAGGCGCAGCTCCGCCACCTCGACGCCGTGCAGCAGCGACTCCTCGCTGATGCGCACCTGCAGCAGGTCGGCGGCCACGCGCTCCAACGGCGCCGCCTCGACCTCGAGGTCGCGCGCCTCGCCGTCGTCGGCCAGCCCGAGCCGCCGCGCCACCCACGGCAGGGTGGGACCGGTGAGCAGGGTGTAGACCACGACGAGCACGAAGACGATGTCGAAGAGCTGCTCCGAGCCCGCCACGCCGCCCGCGAGCGGGATGGTGGCGAAGACGATGGGCACCGCGCCGCGCAGGCCGGCCCAGGAGAGGAACGCCTGGTCGCGCCAGGGCGTGCGCGGCCGGCCCAGTGCGCTCACCACCACCGAGACGGGCCGGGCCACCACGGTCAGCAGCAGGCCGGCCGCCAGGGCGATGCCGATGGTCTGCCAGGTGAGGCGGGCCGGGCTGAGCAGCAGCCCGAGCATGACGAACAGACCGATCTGCGCGAGCCACGCGACGCCCTCGGAGAAGGACCGGGTGGCGGCGCGGTGGGGCAGGTCGGCGTTGCCGAGAACCAGCGCGGCGACGTACACCGCCGCGAAGCCGGACGCGTGGGCCGCGGCCCCGAGGCCGTAGGCGAGCACCGTCAGGCACAGCACGGCGATGGGGTAGAGGCCGGAGGCGGGCAGCGCGGCGCGGCGCATCGTCCAGGCGCCGCCGAGGCCCACGGCGAGCCCGAGCGCCAGGCCCAGCACCAGCTCGTAGACGATCTCGGCGACGAGGAACGCGACCCCGTGCTCGAGCGCGGCGCCGGAGCTGACCAGCACGACGAGGACCACCGTCGGCGCGTCGTTGAGGCCCGACTCGGCCTCGAGGACCCCGGTGATGCGGCGCGGCAGCGGCACGACGCGCAGCACCGAGAACACCGCCGCCGCGTCGGTCGCCGACGTGGCGGCGCCCAGGAGCACCGACAGCTGCCACGACAGGCCGAGCAGGAAGTGGGCCCCGAGCGCGACGACGAGCACCGAGACGCCCATGCCCACCGTGGCCAGCGTCAGCCCGAGCCGCATGCTGGGCCGGATCTCGCGCCAGTCGGTCGTCAGGCCGCCCTCGGCCAGGATGACGACGAGGGCGCCGAACCCCAGCGCGTGCGCCAGGCCGGCGTCGGAGAACTCGATGCCGAGGCCCGCGTCGCCCAGGGCCACGCCCATCAGCAGGTAGAGGATGAGGCTCGGCAGACCCGCCCTCGTGGAGACCCGCACCGCGAGGATGGCGAGCAGGGTGACCGCGGAGCCGACGAGCAGGAACCTGTCGAGGTCGTGCGCGTCGAAGGTCACGTGCACCTCGGGGGCGTCGGCGGTGGGGGCGTGCGCCTGATCCTAGTGCCGCGGCAGGGGCGCCTCCTCCACAGGCGCGGCGGACGGGGTTTGGGCCACCGTGCCGACCGGGGCACCCCGGGGTCGAGACGGGCGCGCACCGCGCCCGGGCACACCCCGAGGAGGAGACATGCTGCTGCCCGATCCGGACGCCCTGCGACGCCTGGCGACGACGTACGACGCCCGTGCCACCGCGATCCGCACCGAGGCCGACGCCCTGGTGGGCCGGGCGGAGGCCACGCCCTGGCTCGGGGCCGGCGCGGTCGCGATGCGCCTGGGCACGTCGTGCGCGGCGGACGACCTGCGTCGTAGTGCCGAGGACCACGCGGAGGTCGCCCGCGCCCTGGAGGCCCACGCCCTGCAGGTGGAGGTCTCGCTGGTGGCCGTCGAGGCGGCGCGCCGGGAGTTCCTGGAGATCGCGTCGTCGGTCGGCGCCCGCGTCGTCGACGTCGGCGGGGCCGTGGTGGACCTGGCCCAGGACGTCGCCGGCGGCGTGGCCGGCGGTCTCGCCGACCTCGTGGGCCTCGGCGACGACGCGGCCGAGGCGGCCGACGACCTGCGCGAGCGGATCGAGCGCATGGACGTGCCCGAGCCCGGCGACGCCGCCTGGCTCACCTTCGACGTGCCGGGCCTGCGATGAGCACCGGGACGCGGTCGGACCCGCCGTACGGGCCGGTGGTGCCGGGGACCGGAGCGGCGCCGGGCGCCGGAGCGGCGCCGGGCGCACCCGTCGAACCCGTCGTACCCGCCGTGCCCGTCACGCCCGTCGTGCCCGCCGAGGGCCTGCGGACCACGGGCGGCACCGCCAGCCTCGCCGCGACCTACGAGGCGGTCGAGCAGCT
This sequence comes from Nocardioides sp. ChNu-99, assembly GCF_029493445.1. NCBI lineage: Bacteria > Bacillati > Actinomycetota > Actinomycetes > Propionibacteriales > Nocardioidaceae > Nocardioides > Nocardioides sp. ChNu-99. The sequence continues at coordinate 11,142 of NZ_JAHWBL010000050.1, forward strand.
CGGCGGCCTGATGCTGGACACCGGTGAGCGGGCACTGGTCCGGGGCGCGGCGGCGGCGGACACGCTGGTCGACGGCGACCTGCTGATGTCCGTGGCCTACGCGCCCGTCACCTTCGCCCGGGTGGAGGCCCTGCTCGTGGGGCTCACCACGGGCCCGCACGGCCTCGCGGCGCAGGCCGCGACCTGGTCGGCGCTGGGGTTCGCCGTGCGGGAGGCGGTCCAGCACCTGCGCACCGCGGACGAGGCGGTGGCCCTCAGCATGGGCCTCCAGCGGTACCTGTGCTCCTACACCAGCGGCTGGGCCACGGTGCGGACCGCCCGCGCGTTCGGGTACGACGGACCGGTCCCCGGCGGCCCGGGGGACGACCTCACGTGGCTCCGAGGCGGCGGTGACCCTGACCCGGAGGACGCGGCCCGGACCGCGGCCATGGCGCGCCTGGCGGAGCGGCTCGCCCAGGACGACCCGACCGTGGTCGAGGGGCTGCTCGGACGCAGCAGCGGGTTCCTCGAGGGCGCGTGGGACGCCGACGACTCGTGGGTGCCGAGCCCGTTCGGCGGCGACACCTTCGTCCCGCACCTGGGCGAGGCCGCGGCCGTGTGGTCGGACGCCTACGTCGACGGGGTCCCGGTCGTCGAGCAGGTCGGGGCACCCGGCACGGGGGCCGCGGCCGTCGGTGCGGGCGGTCTCGTCGCGGCCCTCGCACGCACGGCCGCGCAGCCGGCCAGCGGGACCATCGAGATCCAGCGCGTCGGCACGGGCGCGGGCGCCCACCACGTCGTGCTGCTCCCGGGCACGGACGACCTGGGCACCCTGCCGTGGACGCAGGACACCGACGCGCGCGACCTCGGCACCAACCTGCGGTCGATGGCCGGGGAGAGCACCGTCTACCAGCGCGGGGTCGAGGAGGCGATGCGCGCCGCCGGCATCGGCCCGGACGACCCCGTCACCCTCGTCGGGCACTCGCAGGGCGGGATGGCGGCGGTGCAGGTGGCGGCGGGTGGGGAGTTCCGGGTGGAGGACGTGGTGACCCTCGGGTCCCCCGTGGCCCTCATGCCGGAGGTCCCGGCAGGCACCCGCGTCACGTCGCTGGAGAACACGCGGGACCTCGTGCCGCTGCTCGACGGCAGGCCCAACACACCGGCTGCGCACCACCTCACCGTGACCTTCGAGGGGGGCGGGGACGGGATGGTGGAGGGCCACTCCCTCGACACCTACGCCCGCGGGGCGGCGGCGATGGACGGCTCCGACGACCCGGCGGTGCGGCAGCGGCTGGAGGGCCTGCGGGCCAGCGGCGCCATCGACGGGGACGGTCCCGTCGAGGTGTCCACCTTCAGGATCACCCGCGGCGCACCCCCCGACCTGCCGTTCGGACCGGACCCGGCGTGGCTGGAGGAGCCGCGTCAGGCCGGGTAGCCGTCGGGGTTCGCCTGCTGCCAGCGCCAGGTGTCGGCGACCATGTCGTCGACCGTGCGGCGGGCGCGCCACCCCAGCTCCTCGGCGGCGCGCGTGGTGTCGGCCCAGTACGCCGGGAGGTCACCGGGGCGACGCGCGACGACCTCGTGCGGCAGCGGGCGGCCCACGACCGCGCAGAAGGCGTCGAAGAGCTCGCGCACGCTCGTGCCGCGCCCGGCCCCGAGGTTGAAGGCCCGCACGGGCGTGGCCATGGTGTCGAGGTGCTCGAGGGCGGCGAGGTGGCCCTCGGCCAGGTCGAGCACGTGGACGTAGTCCCGCAGGCAGGTGCCGTCGGGGGTGTCGTAGTCGTCACCGAAGATGGCGAGCCGGTCGCGGCGCCCGACGGCGACCTGCGCGACGTACGGCATCAGGTTGTTCGGCACGCCCTGGGGGTCCTCCCCCATGCGGCCGGACGGGTGCGCCCCGACGGGGTTGAAGTAGCGGAGCAGGGCCACGCGCAGCCCGGGCGTGGCGGCGGCGACGTCGGTGAGCACCTGCTCGGTCATCACCTTGGTGCGCCCGTAGGGGCTCGCGGCCGCGAGCGGCTGGTGGGTCTCGACGTACGGCACGGGGGCGTGGTCGCCGTACACCGTCGCCGACGACGAGTAGACGAGCCGGCGCACGTCGTGGCGCTCCATGGCCTCCAGGAGGGAGAAGGTGGAGTCGAGGTTGGTGCGGTAGTACTCCAGCGGGCGCTCGGCGCTCTCGCCGACGGCCTTGCGGCCCGCGAAGTGCACGACCGCGTCGGGGGCGGTCGCCGCGACGACGGCGTCGGTGCGGGTCGCGTCCGTGAGGTCCACCACCTCGAGCGCGGCGGGACGCCCGGCGAGCTCCGCGACGCGGTCGAGCACCGCCGGCCGCGCGTTCGAGAAGTCGTCGGCGACCACGACGTCGTGGCCCCGCTCCAGCAGGGCCAGCACCGTGTGGGAGCCGATGTAGCCGGCTCCGCCGGTGACGAGGATGCGCACCGGGTCATCCTAGGGATGCGCCAGGGCCCGCGTACTCGGATGTTTCGCCCTCCCGACCGCCGGGCAAGCAATCGGACGGACGGGGACCGAGCGGGAGGACGAGGGATGTACGGCGACGCCACAGTGATCCGCAGACGGGCCGCGCAGCTGCGCGAGCAGGCGGTCGACGTGCGCGCCCTGGCGGACCGCCTGGTGGCGGGCGCGGACGGCATCGACTGGAGCGGGCGTGCGGCGGAGGACCTCCGGCTGCGCATGCGCGACCGGGCCGCGCAGCTGCGGCAGGTCGCCGCGCTGCACGAGACGGCCGCCGAGTCCCTCGCCCGGCACGGCGCGGAGGTGGGCGACCTCAAGGACGCGATCGCCGACGCCGAGCGCAAGGTCGGCGCCCTCGTCGCCGAGGCCCGCACCCGCCAGGCCGAGCTGTCGTCGTACGACGACGCCGCCGGCGTCACCCGCACGCTGAGCCGAGAGGACCAGGAGCTCGTGGACGCAGACCTCCCCCCCGCCGGTCACAAGGACTGGCTCGACCTGACCCTGCAGGGCCGCTGACATGACGACCATCGATCTCGGGTCCCCGCCCGTCGCAACGCTGCCCCTGCTCGACGGCCTGCCGCGCCGGGTCGCGCTGACCCTGCCCGAGCTGCAGCACTGCGCGGTCGCCGCCGGCGGCGCGCCGCTCCCCTTCCTCCTGGCCGGCCCGGCCGCCGGTGACGCGCCGGCCGACGCCCTGGCGGACCGCCTGGGCGCGCAGCGCGCCGACACCGACGTGCAGGCGTACGCCGACGCGATCGCCTCGCTGCACGACCCGGCCGGCACCCTCGCCCGGCGCGGGCTGCTCGACGAGGAGGGGGTGGACGCCGGCGTGCTCGGCGCGATCGGCCTGCTCGCCGCGCCCCGCATCGGCGTGGACCTCGACGTGGTCGCCGGCGGCGTGCGCGCCAAGGCCTGGCACCGCCAGGCCGGCGGCGCCGTCGCCACGCTGGCCACGGTCGACGGCATCGTCTTCGACCTCGCCTGGTTCCCGAGCGACGCGTGGGCCGACGAGCTCGGCCGCGTCGCCGTGATCCCCGAGGACGTGACGCTGACGCCGTCGTCGGTCCCCGAGTGCGTCGACCTCCCCTACGAGCTCGTCGACGCCGCCGGCGAGGCGCTGCGCACCCACCGCGCGGACGTGCTGCCCGCCCTCGTGGCGCAGCACCTCGGCGCCGTGCGCGACCAGGACGGCCGCGTGCTCGGCGAGGGCGAGGTGCTCACCGTCGTGCAGGCGCTGCACACCGAGACCCAGGGCCGGCTGCGCGCGATGCTCGCCGACATCGCGGCCGAGGCCACGACCGTCGGTGTCGTCTCCTGGCTCCTGCTGGCCGACGGCTGGCACCAGCTCCGTCCCCACCGGGACGGCGACACCCACCGGGTGGAGGTGCGCCGGGTCGACCCCGGTGACTTCCCCACCGCTCTCGCACCCGTCCTCGCGGAGGTGACCGCATGACCGTCCCGGAGACCGCCCCCGAGACGACGCAGGACGGCACGGCCGAGACGGCCGGGCCCGACGCGGCGACCACGGAGGCCGCCGACCTCTCCCCCGCCGCGAAGGCCGAGGAGCGCTACGAGCGGATGCTCGGCCTCGCCGACCTGTTCGACGGCACGGGCGACGAGCTGCGCGCCCGGGCGCGCCTGGGCAAGGAGGTGCTGGAGGACGAGGCGGTCGCCGAGTCCGCCCCGCTCTCGCCCCGCACGTTCGAGACGGCCGAGGGCGACGTCCGTGCCGCCACGACGGGCCGCCACGGCCTGATGAGCCGCTCGGTCGACCTCGACGCCGACGCCCTCGTGGTGCGCGCGACCGTGCTGACCTACCAGTGGATCGACGAGCTGCAGGACGTCGCGTTCCGCACCCTGGGCTCCGCCGCGGGCCGGGCGATCGGCTACCTGGCGCCCGAGGTGGCGCTCGGCGGCGCGATCGTCTCCGCCGGGCTCATCGAGACCGACGCGATGGACCGCGACGGGCTGGCGGCGTACCTCGGGGAGCTCGCCGAGCAGAACCCCGAGCTGCTCGACCACGTCTCCACCGGTGGTGGGGGCCTGCTGGAGAGCCTGCAGATGCGGTCGCTGCTCACCGCCGCCTTCCTCGCGGGCGACCGCGGGCCGGCGGCCGGGCGGGCCGGGCTCGCCGCCGTCGGTGCCGGTGACTTCGCAGCCGACTCCGGCGCCGCCTTCCGCGACGTCGCCGTCGGGCTCGCCGACGTCGAGGCCTCCGCCGCACCCGGCGCGCCGGCGCCGGCGGCCGTCGACGCGGACGGGCTGACCGTCCCGCGCTCCATCGAGGACCTCATGACCTCCCTGGCCACGCTGACCCGCCGCGTGCAGGTGCAGCGGGTCGGCGAGGGCCGCTACATCGCCTACCTGCCCGGCCCCGACGGCGGCGCCCGCGGCCGGCTGCGGCTCGTCGGGGGCGACCACGCGGCGTACGGCGACGAGGTGGTCGCCGCGATCGAGCGTGCGGTCGGCGACGAGCCGGACGCGCGGGTCATGCTCGTGGGGTCGGCCCAGGGCGGGCTGACGGCCGCCGAGGTGGCCGCGGCCGCGTCGTCGGGCGTCTTCACCATCGACCAGGTGGTGACGGCGGGCGCGCCCTCCTCGCAGGTGCCCCGCATCCCCGAGGCCACGCGGGTGCTATCCCTGGAGGACCGCACCGACCCCGTCGCGCTGCTCGGCTCGCTCATCAACCAGGGGCTGACGAACCGCGTCACCGTCGTGTTCGACGGCGAGCACGCGCGAGGTGACCGCAGCGACCTCTACGTCGCGGGCGGGCGGGCGGCCGACGCGGCGACGCACCCGGCGCTGCGGGCGGAAATCGACCGCATCACGCAGCTGGGGTACCTGGCGGGCTGAGCCCGCCGGGCCCCCGCCCCGTCACAGCACGCGCTGCACGAACTCCTCGAGCTGCACGAGGTTGCGGCACTCGACCATGGGCACGACGGCGGCGTAGCGGGACGCCGCCGAGTCGCCGCTGTCCCAGTGCCGCGGGTGCTCGGGGTTGAGCCACCAGGCGGCGCGGATGCCGCTCGTCATGGCACGCAGGTCGTCGAGGGCCAGGTCGGAGTAGTTGCTGCGAGCGTCGCCGAGCACGAGCAGGGACGACGCCGGGCCCAGCGCGTCGCCGTACTGGCTGCGGAAGCTGTGCAGCGCGGCGCCGTAGCTGGTGCGGCCGACGAGCGCCGCGTGCTGGGTGCTGGCCACCAGCTCCTCCATCACCTCGGCCGGGTCGCGGCCGGGGCGCAGCACGTGCGTCACCTCGGTGGTGCGGTCGACGAAGGTGAACGCGCGCAGCCGGCCGAGGTTCTCGCGCAGCGCGTAGGTCAGCAGCAGCGTGAACTGGGCGAAGTGCGCCACCGAGCCACTGACGTCGCAGAGCACGACGAGATCGGTGCGGTGGGGCCGGCGCGGGCGGTGCAGCGTGCGGATCGGCACGCCGCCGGTGGACATCGAGGCGCGGACGGTGCGGCGGAAGTCGAGCGGCCCGCCGCGCTGCGCGGCGCGCTGCTTCGCGAGCCGGGTCGCGAGGCGCCGGGCGAGGGGGGCGACCTGGCGGCGCATCTCCTCGAGGTCCTCGCGCCGGGCGGCGGTGAACGCGAGCCGGTCGATGCTGGGGCGCACGGCGACGTCCGCGACGTACTCCGGCGACTTGCGCTCCGCGATCCGGCGCCGGGCGTCGTCCTCGACCAGCCGGGTGAACCGGCCCACGCCGCGCGCGACGCTGCGCTCCGCCCGCTCGCGGGCCGCCGGGTCCATCGCGTCGGTGTCGAGGTCGCCGAGGAGGCCGGCGACGACGCGGTCGGTGAGCTCGCCGGGGGCGAGGCGCCGCAGGGTCTGGTACGCCGAGTACGCCGTCTGCCCGGCGGTGCGCCCGGGCATGGCGCCGAAGCGGCCGACGGCCTCGGCAGCGAGGCGCGCCAGGTCGTCCCCCGGCGGGGCGGCGTCGCCGTCGCTGTGCTCGGAGCGCTCTCCCGCCTCCGCGGCGAGCGCGTCGGCCAGCGTGGTGGCGAGGCGCTCGCGGAAGGCGGCGACGGCCTCGGCGTTGTCGCGGCTCGGGTCGAGGGCGCGGCCGGCGGCCGGGTCCTCGGCAGCCGGGTCGAGCGTGGCCAGGCCCTCGCCGACGAGGTGGGGGAAGAAGAGGTCGAACAGGGTGTCGAAGGTGGTGCGCTGACCGGCCTTCTTGACCAGCGTGGCGGCGTACCCGGCCCGCACCGCGGAGCGGTCGGTCCAGTCGAGCCGGCGCAGGGCGGCGGTGGCGTCGAGCCCCTCGGCCAGGCTCACCGGCAGCCCGGCGCCGCGCAGCGCCTCGACGAAGGCGATGTGGCGGTCGATGAGGCCGCTGCGCACGGCGGACCCGGCGGGCTCGCGCGGCGGCGGGCCGGGGGGCGGCGGGGCGGGGGGCACGGCGCTCAGGCCCTCAGCCGCAGCTCGCGGACGGCGCGGTCGTGGTCGGTGGCGTGCTTGAGCACGGCGCCGAGGGTCGCGCTGATCGCGGCCTGGTCGAGCTCGCGCACCTCGAGCGCGACGAGGGTGCGGGCCCAGTCGATGGACTCGGCGATCGAGGGGGCCTTCTTCAGCTCGAGCTCGCGCAGCCGCACGACGGTGGCGACGAGCTGGCGGGCGACCGCGTCGTCGAGGTCGGGCACCTGGGCCGCGACGATCTCGCGCTCCCGCTCGGCGTCGGGGTAGTCGAGGTGCAGGTAGAGGCAGCGTCGCTTCAGCGCCTCGGAGAGCTCGCGGGCGGCGTTGGAGGTGAGCACGACCAGCGGCTTGCGGGTCGCGACCACGGTGCCGAGCTCGGGGATGGTGACCTGGAAGTCGCTCAGCACCTCGAGCAGGAGGCCCTCGACCTCGACGTCGGTCTTGTCGACCTCGTCGATGAGCAGCACGGTCGGCTCGTCGCGCCGGATGGCGGTGAGCAGCGGCCGGGTGAGGAGGAACTCCTCGGTGAAGATGTCGTCGTGCGTGGCGTCCCAGTCGGGGGCGGCGCCGTCGGCACCGCGCGCGGTCTGGATGCGCAGCAGCTGCTTGGAGTAGTTCCACTCGTACAGCGCCCGGGCCTCGTCGAGACCCTCGTAGCACTGGAGCCGCACCAGGCCGGCGCCCGTCGCGCGGGCCACGGCCTTGGCGAGCTCGGTCTTGCCGACCCCCGCCGGACCCTCGAGCAGCAGGGGCTTCTCGAGCGCCCCCGCGAGGTACGCCGTCGTGGCCGTCGCCGTGTCGGCGAGGTAGCCGGCGTCGCCCAGGCGGGCAGCAGCGTCGGTGGGCGAGGAGAACCAGGTCATGGCGTCATCCTCACCCACCGCGCTCACCGGTGGACGGTGGGTCAGGCGTGGGTCTTGCGACGGCCCATGATGCCCTCGACGAAGCCGACCAGCACGACGGCGGCGATGATCGCCACGATGGCGCCGATGATGTTGAGCTCGCCGAAGTCACCCGTGCCGAGCAGCGTCGCGACGACGCCGCCGATCAGCGAGCCGATGACACCCAGCACGAGCGTGCCGACGAGGCCGAGGTTCTGGCGACCCGGCTTGATGAGGCGCGCGACGACGCCGACGAAGAGACCGAACACGATGAAACCGATGATTCCCATGGGACACCAGTACCCACCCGGCCGCTCCCCGTGCGAATCGGCGCACGTCGCGCAGCCCACACCCCGGGTACGTCGAGCCGAACTCGCCGGGTCGTCGCTCGCGTGCCCGGCAGCACCCGATTCGGAACGCCGGGCGCCCGTCGGCTAATGTCTCCCGCGGTGGCGTGTCCGAGCGGCCTAAGGAGAACGCCTCGAAAGCGTTTGTGGGTGCAAGCCCACCGAGGGTTCAAATCCCTCCGCCACCGCCATACGTCCGGGAGCCCGGGCCCCACGGGGCCCGGGCTTCTTGCATCTCCGCCCACCCGTCGGCGCGACGCCACGCGAACCGCATCATGGTCCTGTGACCCCGGTCACGGGCCGCCGCGCGCTCCGGCGAGCGATCGTGACACCGTGGGCCACCCCAGGGAACCGAAGGGGCGCATCCGTTTCGAGTCACGGACCATGGTCTGACCGCAGGTCGGCCCGGCTGACGACGCCGCGCTCCCCGCCACGCCGCGCACCGAACCCAACCGGTGATGCGTTCCCCGTTCGACCCTCGAGAGCAGAGGTGCGGATGGTCCCGGGCGACGACCACCCGCGCAGTGGAGATTCCGCGCGACATCTGCGGCGTTCTCCGAACAAGGTCGGCGCTGCCTCTTACTCTCGGCATGTCCGGGCGAGCGAGGGGGTAGCGGTGTGGCCGCGACATTAAGTGGCACTAGGTCGTCACTGGGAATTTCAACGGAGGACGTGAGTTCCTACCGTTCGTACCTAACGTTCGACCCTCGTCCCGACGCTGTCGACCTGGCCTTACAGCAGATTGCCGCCTGGCTCCGCGAGAAGAGCTACGGGGAGCCAGACCTCCAAGTTTCGCAATTGTTGAGGGTTTCAAACTCCGCAGAACTCGTGGTTGCCCACCACGAAGCCAAGCGTGTGAGCGATTTCCGCATTCGACTCACCGAGACCGAACGCAACGGGACGCAGTGGCTTACCTCAGTAGCCATGCACTCGCCGGCCCGAGGCACTGGGTGGCTGTCCATTCGCAGCGGCCACACCGGCGGCAAACAGGCCGAGCGACCTAAAGTGGCGAAGTACCTCATCGAGGTTCTGGAACTGCGGGATGGCGACTACCCCGTCTCTGCTGGCGCACAGATCGTTCGTCCCGACGACGTTGAGGACCTGCTCGAGGCCGTATGCGACCTCAACCGGAACGGATTGCTATTCGTCGCCGCCACCGACAAGTCGCAAGCCGACATGCTGCCCGCTTTCGCGAAGCGGGCAGAGACGTGGGCCCGCCGCATTCACGGCATCGCTCAGTTCGTTGTGCTCGACCCGGAAGCCAGCACGGTCTTCAACGAGGGCGTTGGCCCGACCCACGCAGCGATACCCTGGACGGTCCGCACCTACGCCCCAGGCGTCGACCCCGCTTGGGAACCTGACGCACGCCGCCACCGCGTCCTCGGTACGCGACGACTGGCTGACGAGACTGATCAAGCCATTGCCGGGATCATCACCAGAGCGGCCCGCAAACACTCGGCTGGCCACAAGTTGCCCGACGCCGCCCGGACAGTCATAAAGGGATTGAACCGGGTAGAAGACCGGCTTCTCTTGGACGCACTTTTCTCTCCAGGGTCGCCCACTGCTCAATTACTTTCCGACGCGAGCGAGGGCCTCGCGGTCGCTGCGGACAAGTCGACTGGAACCGATCTCGCCCCACGGGAAGCCGTTGCGGAGACAGGAGCAGTCGCAGAGACGCTCGCCTCGGAGGCAGCCCAATTGCTCGCTCACGGGCCTGCAACGAACGGGGCCTCCATCGAAGTCGATACCGAGACTTTCGAAGCGGACTACTCGAGGGAACCCGATGACTCGAATATCACGACACCTCGCGACCCCCGTGCCCTCAACGGCATCTCAGCAAGCACCGCCCACGCGGCAAATGATGGCGAAACCAGATCAGTCGACTCCGAAGGTGACATAGCTGCTGTCGCCGCCGAATACCTTTCGATCATTGAACTCGTAAAGCAAACCCTTGGCGTTGACGACCTCACACCCCAGGCGCTCGAGCAAGTGGCCATGTCGGCAAGCCGGGCCTCGGACCAGGCGGCGGCTCGCGAACAGATGGCTGAACGAATCAGCTCGGAGTTGGCCGAGCGCCAAGGACGGATAGAGGCTCTCGAAGAAGAGGTGGAGGCGTGGCGGGAAACCGCCGAGGAGGCGCTCCTAGAGCAGGGCAGCGCTGAGGAGGATCGGCGCGCCATCCAGGACGAGGTGCTACGACTGCGCCGGTTCTTGCTCGAGCAAGGTCGCCATACAGAGGCACTCAGCCCGACCCCGACCTCCGCCTCGACCAGTGCGCCGAGAAACTTCGAAGAGCTTCTAGACCGGCTCGGCGAGTTCGAGCAACACGGCGTCGTTTTCACAGGCGACCGGCGACGGACCATAGGACTTGACGACAACGACACTGTCGGCAACCTCGTGGGCGCGGCATGGGAGTACCTACTGGTCTTGGCCGACTACGTACGGTCGAAAATGTTGGGTCACTTCGACGGCAACATGAAGAGCTACCTACTCCACACTCCAGCCGGCTACCGGCCCCTTCCCAAGAGCCGCTTTGGCGAGAAGGAGAGCAGGTCCACCCTCAACCAGTGGGGCGCCGACCGAGTTTTTCCTGTGCCGCCTGAGGTAGCGCCGACGGGGGAGATCCTGATGGAGGCGCACTTCAAGCTGCCCCGATGCGGCATGGTCACTCCACGTATCCATTACTACGACAACGCTCACGCCGACGGCAGGGTCTACGTCGGCTATATCGGTCCGCATCTTCGAACCAAGGCAACAAACTGATGGGCGGGCGTACGCCACGACCGCTGATCGTTGGACGGGACGGCCACCCGACGACGGGTGGCTAAACAAGGCTTCCTGCCCCCTGCCATCAGGACGCCCAAGCGGCCCAGGAACAAACCAGTTCGACGGTAAGCGTCCGCTATTCCGCGCACGGCCCGGCCGAGACCCAAGCTCGACAGCCTTCCCGTGTCGAAGGAGCGGTCCGTTCAATCCCGGCTAACCGTCACAGAACTCGGTCGTCTGCGGCGGCGTACCCTGAAGTCGAGCGCGCTTACCGCCATACCTCCCGGGAGCCCGGGCCCCACGGGGTCCGGGCTTCCGGCAACTCCGCCTCACCCGTCGACGCGGCGCCGAGCCAGGAGCATCATGGGTCTGTGACCCCGGTCACGAGCCGCCGCGCGCTCGCGCCGGTCGTGGGCAACGGCGCCCCCGGGGTCCACGGACGGACGGGAGAGCGACGCGTGGGCATGACGAGACACCTCCCGCCACGGCGCGACGGCGGGATGCGGTCGGCGGTGGTGGACTCCTGGCACCGCTCCGCCTCGGCGGGCGTGCGGCCCGACGACGCCACGGCGCCGATCACGCTGCCGGAGGACGCGCTGCGGGACCAGCGCGAGGCCCACCCGCTCGCCCGCGTGTTCCCCCTGCTCGACGACGTGCTCGGCCACGCCGCGCGCGACTGCGGCGCGGTCATGGCGGTCTCGGACGCCGACGGGCAGCTGCTGTGGGTATGCGGCACCCCGACGACGCTGCGCAGGGCCGAGGCCATCGGGTTCGTCGAGGGGTCGAACTGGGACGAGCGGCTCGCCGGCACCAACGCCCCCGGTCTCGCCCTCGCGCTCGACCAGCCCGTCAGCATCGTGCGCGACGAGCACTTCCGCTCCGCCGTGCAGGGCTGGAGCTGCGGCGCCGCCCCCATCCACGACCCCGGCACGCACGCGCTGCTCGGGGTCCTGGACATCACCGGCGGCGACCAGATCGTCGTACCCCAGACCATGGCGATGATCCGCGCTGCGGCCCGCATGGCCGAGCTCGAGCTGGCCCGGGACCTGCTGACCCGGCAGGCGCCGGCCCCCGCCTCGACCGCGCCCGGTGCCCACCTCGTGCTCGAGGGGCTCGGGCGCACCGACGCGCTCCTCACCGTCGAGGGCGCGGGCGGCGCCCCCCGGACCGTGCGGCTCTCCCCCCGGCACAGCGAGATCCTGCTGCTCCTCGCCTCGGCGCCGCAGGGACTGTCGGGCGACGAGCTGGCCGTGCTGCTCTACGCCGACGACGGGAGCGGCGGCAGCGGGTCCTCGACGCTGCGGGCGGAGCTCAACCGCCTGCGCCACCTGCTGGGCGGCGACCTGCTGGCGTCGCGCCCGTACCGCCTCACCGCCCAGGTCACCGGCGACTGGCTCACCGTCGAGGCCCTGCTCGCGACGGGCGACCTGCGGGCCGCCATGCGCGCGTACGGCGGACCCGTGCTGCCCCGCTCGACCGCCCCGGGCGTGACCCGGCTGCGGGAGAACCTCGGGTCGCAGCTGCGGGGGGCGCTGCTGCGCAGCCGCGAGGCCGACCTGATGTCGCAGTGGACGCGGTCGACGTGGGGCGCCGACGACTACGAGATGTGGCAGGCCCAGCGCCGCGCCGTCGGGGCGACGTCGCCGATGCTGCCGCTCATCGACGGCCAGCTCGCGCGGCTCGACCGAGAGCTGGGGGTCTGAGGGGGCGTGGTCTCGAGGGCCGCTGGCGCGGCCACCTCAACCACCGGGTGGCTGGCGCGGCCACCTCGACCACCGGGACGGGCCGCGCGGCCACCTCGACCACCGGGACGGGCCGCGCGGCCACCTCGACCACCGGGTTGTCTAGACCGGGCCATCCGGACGGCGGGGTGCGCCGAACGTGAGGCGGGACACACGTCCCCCGACCCGAAGGAACCGCCATGGCCCCCTCACGCCGTCCCCGCCTCCCCCGCGTCGCCCTGCCCGCCCGCCTCCGCTCGCTGCGCCCCACGCCGTCGCTCATCGTCGCCTCCCTCGCCCTCGCGGTCGCCGCGGGTGGCGGCACGGCGTACGCCGCCAGCCAGATCGGCGGGGAGAACATCCGCAACGGCTCCATCACGGGGTACGACGTGCGGGACGGCTCGCTCTACCGCGCCGACTTCGCGAAGAACCAGATCCCGGCCGGCCCGCGCGGTGCTACGGGCGCGACCGGTCCGCGCGGCGCGACGGGCGCCCCCGGTGCCCGCGGGCCCCAGGGCGCCCCCGGCACGCCGGGCGCGCCTGGCGCTCCGGGCCAGCAGGGACCCCAGGGCGAGCAGGGCGAGCAGGGCCCCGCCGGGCCGGGCGTCCGCTGGTTCCTCATCGACGCCTCGGGCGCGATCGTCGACCAGTCGGGCGGCTTCACGGTCGCCGCGGCGTACCCCGAGCTGGCCAACACCGCCCCGGCGGGCGCGCCCTCGAACGCGCTGCGCGCGGCCGGCAACGTCTACGTGAACGCGGGCGAGGACCTCACCGGTTCGGGCATCGTGGCGACCATCGCGCTGCAGAACCAGGTCGACCAGAACGGCGACGGCGTGACCAACGGCCGGGCGGGCGCGGCCGACGCCAACCCCGAGTTCTCCGGCGAGATCACCGCGACCACCTGCGGCCTGGCCGGGATCGTGGCCTGCGCTCCGACGGGCACGAACAACACGAACCACCTCGTCGTCAGCCCGCGCCTCAGCGACGGCTCGGTCACGACGTCGACGAACCGCAAGCGCTTCTACGTGATCGTCACCGACGGCGGGATCACCATCGGCTGACCGCCGTACCCCGGCCGCCTGCTGCAGGTTTCCCCGCCCAGGCGGGGAAACCTGTGGTCTGCGGCCGATGCCTGGGCCGCAGACCACAGGTGTTCGTCGCAGAGTCGCGGCGGCCCGGGGCCGAGGCGGGCCCGGGCGGCGGCGCCCGGGCGGC
>NZ_JAHWBL010000051.1:0-24852 GCF_029493445.1 Nocardioides sp. ChNu-99
GCCCCACTGGCTCTTCGTGAGCCGGAGGGGCGCCATCCGGCCGAGGGCCTCGACCATGCGGTGGGCGCCGGACCGGAGTCGGACGTCGGTGGTGGGGCTGACGGCGGCCGGGGCGCGCGGCGCGGGCACCGCCGCCGGGCGGGGTGTCCGCAGCGGGGCTGTGGCCGGCGGGCGGGGCGCCGAGAGGGCGTCCAGGGTGCGGGCCAGGTGCTCCAGTTGCCGACGGACCGGCTCGAGCGTCTCGTGCAGGTCGGTGACGTGGGCGGGGTCCAGTACCGGCACCTCGACCTGTTCCACCTCCCGCGGCTTCGCGCGCTCTTCGGCCAGGGCCCGCTCCAGGTCGCGGATCCGGGCGCGCAGCTGCTTCGGGTCGTCGGCCTTGGCGCGTTCGACGGTCGCGGTGATCCGCTCCCCCAGCGCGGCGAGGTCGACGTCGGCAAGCCTGGTCGGGGTGCGGCGCTGCTCCCCCGGCTTCGGGGTGGCTGAGGAGTCGAAGGTCGTGCGGCGGCGGACCTGGACCCGCTCCAGCAGGTTGAGCCAGCCCGGGGACCACACCCACGCCGTACCGACCGGCAGCGACGGCAGCGACGCCTTCACCTCGGCGGCCTGGTCCTCGTCGGCGTGGAGGCGGACCCACTCGTCGATCGCGGCGACGTCGCGGGGCCCGGTCATGCCGAGCGCGATGAGGACCTCCGCCTGGGTGAGGACGTCCTTGTTGAGCACGGCGGGGCGCTGGGTGATGAGGGTGACGCCGATCCCGCGGGCGCGGCCGCGGCGCACGAGGTCCTCCATCGCCCCGAGGAGCCGGGCCCCGTCGGCCTGGGTGCGCTGCGGGGCGTAGGCGTCGGCCTCATCGACCACGACGTGCAGCGCCTCGCGGTTGCGGTGGTAGAGCCGCTCCAGGAACGGCGCCATGAACCGGCGAGCAGCCGACTTCGACAGCCCCGACATGTCGAGCACCGCGGGGAACCGGCCCTCGACGATCACGTCGGCGACCGTCTCGCCGGCGTTCTCCTCGAGGGGCACGTCGGCGTGGTCGCCGCCGAAGATGACCGCGGGCACGCCCGGGCCGGTGCCGTCGGCGTCGGAGCGGATGCCCCACCACACGCCGACCGGGTCGATGACCACGACCGGGAGGCCGGCGGCGGTCATCTCCTCGACCATCACCACCGCGGTGCTGGTCTTGCCCTTGCCGCGCTTCGCGAGGATCGCGAACGTCTCCGTCACCGCCTCGAGCGGCAGGGTGAGCGACTCGGAGATCCGCAGGCCGTCGGGTGTCGGGGGCATGTTCGTCATGGTGCCGCTTCCTGGTGTCGGGTGGGACCGGTGGCCCGCGTGGTGGTGCACCCGGTGCGAGCGGGCGGTGGACTAGCGCGTGATGGCCCTGGGGTCGGTGGGGTAGCCCTTCGGTGTGCAGCCCCACAGGTGGCCGTCGGAGCGGTCGCATTCGGGGCGTGGGCAGCCGTGGCTCTGCGTGTAGCAGGAGGAGTACTGCCGGTGCTGCGCGAACACCGAGGGGCAGTCGGAGTCGACTGCCCCGAAGCACTCCGCGGTGCCGTCGCGGTGGGTGATGACCTGGCCCGCGCACTTGAGCGTCAGCAGCGACCGGGGGCGGCCCGGCTCGTCGGCTACCCACAGCTCCTCGTACGCCGCGGCCCCGTGTCGGCACTTGCGCCGGAGGTGGAAGGTCGGGCCCTCCGCGAGTGGGTTCTTGACGTTAGGGCCGGCGAAGGTGATCGACCGCTGCCGTGAGGTGACGGGCTCGTTGCAAGCCGGGCAGCAGCCCGGCATGAGCTGCATTTCGCGCTCGGCGCGGGCCAGTTCCTTCGCGGCCCACGCTTCCTGGTCGGCCAGTAGGCAGGGCCATGGGTGTCCGCAGCACGAGCAGAGCGGGACCCGGTCGCTGGTGTACGTCGGGAACCCGGGGTGGTACCCGACGGGCACGGTGATGCTGGCCTCGCCGCGCTTGTTCTCGGCAGGGTGGGGTTCGCCGTGCGCCCTGCGCAGAAGGATCCGGAACGGGCGCACCCGCTCGCGGAACGCTTCCTTGTAGGTGCGGAGGGTGGCGGCGTCGTCCGGGCTGAGGTCGGTGTCGGCGATGTCGTCCACCCGGGCGACGTGCCAGGCGCGGCGGTCGACGGCGATGAGGTCGCCGACGTTCGGGCGTCGACGTCGCTGGTGATGACGGTCGACGCCGGCCGGGTCCCAGTTCATGCGCGGAACGGGTGGTTGTCGTGGTAGCTCGGCCGCGGCTTCTTCGGCGCCCACCGGATCCCGCAGGTGCCGCAGTGGTGGGCGCCCGTGTGGTCCCGAGGCTGGTTGCAGCCGTGGGTCACGTGGCCGGTGTCGCGCTTCTGCGGGCCCGCCGTCGGCGTGGTGTCCGTGCAGGTACGGACCGCGATCGTGGCGTCGTTCATCGTGCGTGCCCTCCTGGGGCGATCGGGCCCAGCCTCGCCCGGACGACGAGGCCGGGAAGGTCGGTGGGTCCGAGGTCGGTGACGACGTGCACGACCGCGGTGTCGCAGGGGTGAGGCGGGTCGGCAGGACGGACAAGGAGCTGGCACTGGCGGCAGCGGCGGATCACGGCGGCGTGACCTTGCGGAGCGGGCCCCACTTCTTCTCGACGTGCTCTCGCGGGAACGGCCGCGTCTCGGGCTGCTCGTACATCAGCCCGTCGGCACGCGAGGTCCACACGTCGCCGAAGCGGTCCACCCACGATGCGCCGACCTCGTGCAGGTCGCATCGCCCGTCGCAGGCCCCCGCTTCGGGGCAGTCTTGCTCGCGGCCGTCTGGGGCCGGGGTCATCGGGCACCGCCCTCGGGCCAGCACACCTTGCAGCGGTCCTCGGGCGCGGTCTGCGCGACGGGGATGCGCTCGGTCAGTCCCTTCGCCCTTGCGGTGACCCATGCATCGCAGGCCGTCGCCAGGTCGCCAGGCTCGCGCGGATGGACGGCAAGGACAGGTCTGTGCGCCTTCCCGCGCTTCGGGTGGCGAATCGCTTCCGCGCTCATCGGTCGCTCTCCGTGCCCTCGGGGGTGGCGGCGGGCTGGTCAGCGAGCAGGGCGCGGACGAGCGGCATCCGGCGCACCTCCTGGGACCGGGTCTGCGAGCCGACGACGATGTGCGGGTCGTGGTACCAGCGCCTCCACCACGTGTCGTCCTGATCGTCGGAGGGCTGGGGCTGGTGCCAGCCGTCGTCGTGCGACGTCCCGCCGATCCGTGCGAGGCGCGTGTTGAGAGCCGCGGTCGCGGCCTCGCGGGACTCGGCGACGCACTCGATGGTGCCGTCGCTGATCGCGACCCACACGTCCGCCTGCACGCGTGCCGCGAGGTCGGCGTCACCCGAGGGCGCCGGACGAGCAGCGAGGGCGTCGAGCACGGCGTCCACTCCGGCGGTCGCCGCGAGCCAGGCGAACCAGGACCACTCGCCCTCACCTGCTGCGGCTGCGGCGTTCTCCTCGTACTCGTCGCCCCGAAAGACGTCACGGAGCGCCTCGGCCAGCGCGTCGCGGTCGGGGGCCGGGGCGACCGGCTGGGCGGCGAGACGAGCAGCCAGGGCGTCGCGTTCGGCTCGCAGGCTTCGAGCAGTGTCTACGGCTGACGGACCCGTGATGAGCGTGCCGAGTGGAAGACCGAGAGCGCGGCCGAGGTCTTGTAGGCCGTCGAACAGCGACGTGGCCTCTGCCTTCCACCGCTTCAGCCGCTCGATCTCGGCGCGCAGTGCGGGCAGATCGGGGGTCGAGGCGCTCATCGACTCACCACCGTGATCGGGAAGGCTCCCGGGGTCTCCGCGGTGACGGCGGCGCCGTCGTCGGCCCAGGTGATCCACCAGCCCTCTGGCGAGCTCGCGGGGATGGTGGTGATGGCCCACCGGTGCTCGACGGCCGCCGCCTCGTACCCCAGGGCCTCGCCAGCGAGGTCGAGGTCCATCGCGTTGACCGCGGCGGCGAAGGTGTCGGGGTCGACGTGGCCGTAGGCGAACACCCACTCGGCCCGCTCCTCCTCGCACAGCGGCACGCCGCCGTACGTGTAGCCGCAGCCGGCGGCGAACTCCTCGGCGGTCAACGACGGGTGCTGCGTGGTCTCGGGCATGGGTGCTCCTAGGGATCGAACAGCGCGGGCTCGACTGCGCGGGCGAGCCGGACGTCGGCTTCGTCCGCGAGCTGGGTCCACTGCTCGCGCTGGGTGTCGGTGGGGATGGGGGTGCGGTGCGGCTCGTGGCAGGCGCAGGGACACCGGTCGTGCCCGAGGTCGCAGCTGTCGTGGCGCTCGGCGAGGCAGGACCACGACGCGAGGTGCGCGAGGTCGTGTCCGGTCTTGGCCGCCATCGCCCGGGCGTGGTCGCGGAACGCGGCGAGGTCGCTCACGGCGCTGCCCGGCTGGGGCACGGGCCGTGCTCGATCGGCGCGACGTCGTGCATGTAGCAGCGGGCGCAGACCGGGAGCCCGTCGACCGGGGAGATCGCGGTCACCTGGCAGCCGTAGCAGCGCGGGCAGGGCGGCATCACGCGTCCCCCGGTCGGCCGTGGGTGTGGACGCGGTGGTGCGGGTAGCCGGCGACGAGCTCGCGGGCCTTGGGCTCGGTGACCTCGAAGCGGGCCATGAAGTGCTGGACGAGGGGCTCGACGCGCCACGCCTGGTCGGCGACCACGACGAGCGCGCCGGTCGCTTCCTGCGTGAACGGGGGCCGGTCCTTCACCTCGAGCGGGACGGCCCGGCCGGTGGCGTGGTGCTTGGCGAAGTGAATCCGCACCGAGCAGCCAGGCTCGCGACACCAGATGCCCCGCTGGGCGGCGGGGCTCACTCGGCGTGCTCGAGCGACCGCTGCGCCCGGGTGGCGAAGCAGTCGCGCCACTCGGGGCGCCGGTCGATGAGGAGCCGGGCGTAGAAGGCGGTGTAGTTGTTGTTCAGCCGGTACGGGTCGCCGGCGGTCTGGATGCCGGACTCCCACCGGAGCCGCTCGAACAGCGCCTTGATGCCGACGCGGTCGTGGTGGCGGAGCCACTGCGCGGCGAGGCGCTCCAGCGCGTCCGCGACGTGGGGGTTTGTGGCGTGGAACAGCTCGAACCTCTCCGCCGGCGTCAGGTGCGCGGCGTACTCCGGCTCGACGACCGGCGACAGGTCGAGTTCAAGCTGGGCGGTGTCGGTCGGCATTCAGACCACCCCCCTCAGGGTCGGGAACGGGATGACGACGGCCCGCATCGGCGGCGGGACGGGCGGCCGCGGCGTGCCGTGGTGGTCGGCGAGCGCGGCGTGCAGCCGGAGCAGCGGGGCCTCGTTGGCGTGCTGCGTCCGGGGCGGGCCCATGTAGGTGCCGGTGCGGCGGGCGGCGTCCCAGGCGTGGGCCATGGCGCGGGCCTGGTTGGGGGTGAGGCGCATCGACACCTCGCCGTAGGGCTGGATGGTGACGTCGAGCGCGCCGGCGGGACCGTGGTCCTTCGCGGCCAGCATGAGGTGGCTGAGGGTCGCGAACGAGGTGGTGAGGACGACCTCGTTGCGGTCGACGTCGACGACGAACCGGTGCTCGATCACGCCTGCACCGCCGTTCGCTTCGTCCGGCGGCCGCGGGCCGGCGGGGTGTAGGGCGGGCGGCCCTCTTGCGCGGCGCGGCGCTGGACCGCGCGGCGGGCCGCGGCCTCGTGCAGCTGGTTGGAGCGGCGGATGCGGCGCCGCTCGCGCCGGCGGGCGCCCTCCTCGACGGCCGCGACGATGAGCAGGCAGACGACGACGGCGAGGAACACCCACTTGAGGGCCCACACCACCGCCCACAGGGTTGCGAGCCAGTCGGTCAGGTCGTGCATGGCGTAGCCTCCTGGGCTGTCGGGTGGGCCCGTCCCTGGGATCCCTTCGCGTGGCGGGTGCGAGCCGGTACGCGGAGGTCGGGGACGGGCCCGCTTCGTGTCTGGGGGTCAGCGGGTGAGGTTGAAGCCGGCGAAGAGGTCCTGCTTCTCAAGCCAGCGGGCGCGGCGGCGGTCGGACTCCTCGCGGCGGGCGGCGTCGTAAATCTCGGCGCGCTCGGCGGTCTCCTGCTGGCGCAGCGCGACGCGATCGGCGCGTTCGACCGCGGAGAGGGACGCAGTGACGGCGTCGGCGCGGCGCCGGATGAGCAGGTCGTAGAGCGACCCGTCGTAGCCGTGGACGTCGACGGGCCGGGACAGGCCGCCGATGCCGAGCAGCACGAGCGCGACGAGCCGCACGCGGTCGACCTCGGCCGGGGTGCGGGCGAAGCAGGCAGCGAGCAGCAGCTCGACCGGGGTGTGGTCGGAGTACGCCGCGGCGACGTCGTCACGCGCGGCCGGGACGCCGCCGGCGAACGCGACCGAGCCGCATGTGCGGCACGGCCGACACAGGCCGTGGCTGAACAGCCGACCGACGCCGTCGAGCAGGAGCAGCCGGTCACGGGTCCGAACCCGGCACACCGGCCGGCCGGGGAGGCGGCGCCCGTCGGCGGGCAGCGGCCCGTCGTACAGGTGGGCCACCCGGGAGCCGGGCAGCGCCGCGAGCCGTGCGCCCGGAGCGATCACGTCCCGACCCGCTCGGGCATCCGAGCCCGGTGCTGGGCGAGCGTCCCGCGGTACACCGTGACGACGACGCGGTCGATGGCGTCGACGACGGCGAGCACACCGGGGCCGGCGTAGATCGGGCGGTCGCGATCGAGGGAGACGTCGAGCGGGTGGCGGATGGTCTCGCGGAGCTCGGCGGCGGTCACCCCCCGCTCCCGCATCCGCTGGCAGGCGTGCGGACTCACCGTCCACCCCGGGAGGGCCCCGACGCGACGGGCCTCGTCGAGCAGCTGGCTAGTGGCCTTGGCCGTGGCGCCGCGCTCGCGCCGCTCGGCGCGGATCAGCGCCCGCAGAGCGCGGTCGTTCTCCCGCTCAAGTCGGGCGGTCTCCTCCGCCCGCTGCTGGCGGGCTGCCTCTCGCTCGGTGCGCCGCCGGTTGGCGGTCTTGACCTCGATGCCGAGCGCCCGCTGGGCGTCGCGGCGGATCTTCGACAGGCTCCACCCGGAGCGGCCCCCGAAGATGATGGGCTCGGCGGCGTCGGGGTGGGTCGCGGTGTAGCGCGAGCCCTCGGTGTCGACGTCCCAGCCCTCGCGGTCGAGCCAACGGAGCGCGGTCTTCTTGTCGTCGACCATGGGTCCTCCTCGTGCTGGGTGGGAGTGGGCCTGGCGCCCCCGCTCGGTCGCGGGCCGTCGCCGCACTTCATCTGCGGGGCGGGGGCTCTGTTCTTGGGGTGCACGGGCGGGTCGCGGGACCTACCGCGTCGACCGTGCTGGCGCTGCAGCGCGCCGAACCGGGCGGCGAACCCGGTGCACCACCCCGTTGCCTCCGTCGGGATCCCCTGCGACCGGGGTCCTTCGACGGGTGTGGCGACCGCCCCGCGTAGCCGCAGTGGTCGGGGCGTCCCGTATCGGGTGGTGCTTCTCGCTGTTGAGTTCCCGCGGTCGAGGGGAAGGCGCCGTTCGTACGCGTCCCTCGGTCGGGGTCCGGCCGGAGCCGGGAACCGTCGCCCTCGGTCACGGGTATGAGCCGTGGCCGAGGAGACCCCGTGTCGTCGCGGGGCCTGGTGGGTGTGCAGGTGGGGTGCGCCCTCAGGCGCTGAGCAGGGAGCGGAGGAAGTCGCGGACGTCCTCCTCGAGGTAGACCCGCTTGCCGGCGGGCTCCCCCGTCTTCTTGTTCACGCCCGACTTCTTCGCTCGCAGCCGGCCGGTCGCGACCGCCTGATCGATCGTGTCCTTCGACAGACCGGTCGCCTCGATGAGCTCGGCGGTGTCGTACGCGAGCTTCGGCTTCGCGACGCTCACGACGGCACCACCGCCAGCGCCCGCTCCCCCATCACGGCCCGGAGCCGCTCCAGCCCCTTCGGGGTAACGCGGATCTGCGGATCGCCCTGGTGGCGCTCGCCGGTCTTCTCGTCGAAGTAGCCGGACGTGACGCGCTCGACCAGCCAGCCGGCGTTGACCGCGGTCTGCATCGCCTGCCACCGCCCGCCGCGGCGGAAGGCCCAGCCGTTGTCGGCCAGCCACGAGTAGAGGCGGCGCGGCCCGGTGACGATGCCCGCGCGCCGGAGCAGCTTCGCTGCGTCGGAGACGGTGAAGTCGCCCTCGGCGGCGGACAGGTCCTTCCATGCGCCGGCGGGGGCCTCGAGCTCGCGGGCCCGCTCCTCCGCTGCCTCGGCGCGTTCGGCGGCCTGGGCCGCGAGGGCCAGCAGCTTCGACGACGGAAGCGCCGCGAGCATCTCGACGTCGGAGCCGTAGCGACCGGTCCTGCGGATGGCGGGGAGGACGTCGTGGGTGACCCACCGTTTGAACGCCTTGGCCTCCGGCTTGCGGCTCCGCATGATCAGCGAGTAGAGCCCGGCCTCGCTGACGCACACGAGCTGCTGGGCGCCGCCAGGGGTCTCAACACTCCTTAGACCCCTCTCGTCGTCGTCGAGGCCAGCGACGGCCATGCTCGGGTTGCTGTGTTCGAGGACTGCGCACACGTCGGCTGCGACGAACCAGGGTTCCCCGTCGACCGAGATCGTGCGGACCTCGTGCTGCGCGTACGAGTACGCGGTCAAGATGCCCATCAAGATGCCTTCCGCTGCGGCTGCTGAACGTTTCGGCCAGCGTCGTTGGAAACTCGGACCAGGAAAAGATCGTCAACGCCCACGCCGAGGTGGTTCGCGATCCGAAGAGCCGGGTCCGTCGAGAGTGACCGCACCTGTCCAGCCAGGAGGCGGTTCATGTACGAGTGCGACCGCCACCCGGCGACCTTGGCGAGCTGTCGCGCCGAGACCCCCTGGATGACCATCAGCTTCGCGAGCTGCTTTCGGTCCTTCAAGAGCATGTAGATCTCCGGCAGTGGGATGGGTTGGGGCGATGTCGCCACGGTACGTCTCCGTCGGTCTGTGTGTCCAGCGTTGTCGGACATAGTTTTCAACGGCAGTGTCCACTCGTCAAGTCTCAGAGCCGACCTGCGCCTTGAAACTGCGCCGCTGCGTCGAATTACGGGTCTGTTGTTCGCTACCTTGTGGTGTCCACAATTTCCGTCAGCGTCGCTGGACCCTGTGTCCGGCCGCGTTGCGCCCGAGCAACGCCCGCGAGGAGCATCGAGCCATGCGACCGACCACGAAGCAGCCAGGTGCCGTTTGGGCCCTGCTGGAGGACTGGTCGAGCCGCCACCCCCTGAAGCCCAAACAGGGCCAGATGGCGGGGATGTTGGGCATCTCGACTTCGCTGATGAGCGCCTGGAAGCACTGCGAGTCGACGATCCAGCCCGACGACATGGAGAAGATCGTCCGCCTCACCGACATCAGCTGGGAGCAGCTGAGCGAGGCCGTGCGGACAGACCTTCCCCGCGTGCAGGAGTTCGTGGCCAGCCGGCGCCTGAAGCTCGTCGGGAGCATTGCCGCCCCGACTGCTTCATTCGCTGCCAAGACGGAAGGAGGTGGGGCACGTGCAGGAGGTGCCGCCGCCACCAAGGACGCGGACGAGGCCCGCGCTACCAACCTCGATGACCTGCTGGAGGGGCTGACGCTCCCCCAACGTCGCGAGCTTGAGGTCTCCGGCCTGTCGCCGGCGGCGCTCGCGATCGTCGCGGGCCTCCTGCGGGAGGACCCCGACTTCGAGAGCGCCGCCGCGGCCGCCAAGCTGCGCATCGACGAACCCGGCGGGCAGGAGGCGTTCACCTACCTCGACCGCGCCACCCGCCGCGCGGCACGGAAGCGTCCCGGGCGTGGACCGAAGGGCCGGCGGGAGCAGGACCCGGACTGATGCCACCCCTGGCGCCCGGGTTCGGCGAGATGAGCCCCAAGACCTTGATGCGGCTGCTGCAGCGCGAGTTCGGGTATGTCGTCGTCCGGGGCGCCGGTTCGCATCAGCGGTTGAAGTCGCCGACCCACCCGCCGATCACGCTCGCGATCCACGCGAAGGGGCTAGGCCCAGCGCTGGTGCGCAGTATCCTCGTCAAGCAGGTTGGACTGACGCTCGAGGAAGCCCAGGAGGTGGTGAAGCGTGCCTGATCGACGTGTGCATGTGTTCATGACCGACGAGGGCGAGTACGGGCGTTCGGCGACGAGCCCCCAGCTGCCCGGCTGGGTGGCCGCTTACCCGGATGACGTGGTCGCGGCGCGGGAGTACCAGCAGGACCTGAAGCGGGCGCTGCCCGACCGGACGCCGACCAACGTGATCGGGCACTGGCAGGTCCGCGGAGTCGATGTGCGCGGCCAGGAGTACGTCATCCGGTGGCAGACCGATGACCAGCCGGAGGCCCGCGTCGTGGCCGGCAACCGGGTGCAGCGGATGCTGCAGGACGAGAACGCCATCGACCAGCTCCGGACCCACGAGCCGGACGCGACCGGTGTCGTGACGTACGTCTGCTGCCTGTCGAGCGACACGTTGGGGTGGGTCGTCGAGCAGCTCGACCCGCGCGGCGACAACGTCGTGGTCGTCGCGGCAGTGGCCGACAGCATGGTGTTCGGCACCCAGGTCGCCACCGATGACCACACCGGCCACGGCTGGGAGTCCTTCGAGGCGCTCGGTCTCACGATGGACATGACGGTCGGCCGGCTGATGGTCGGCAATCTGGCCAGCGCGAAGGTCACGGTCTAGGACTGTCGGCGGCCCCGCCTACCTTCGTCCCTCATGCGGGGGTCGACGACGCGGTTCAATCCGTGGCACAGAATGCGGGCACTGGGTCCCTCGTGGAAGCTGCGTTGGCTCCCCCTCGACGGCGACACCTACGGCTACACGTGCCACGACACCCGCACCATCACGCTCCACACGGACATGTCGTTCGAGGAACGGCGGTGCACCGTTGCTCACGAGGTCGAGCACGCCCGCCGGGGGCCGACGTCGCTGTGCAGCGACATGGCGGAGGAGCTGGAGGTCGACCGGGCCGTCGCGAGGCTCCTGGTGCCGTCCATCCGGGCGCTGTGCGATGCGCTGATCTGGCACCGCGGTGACTACGAGCGGGCCGCCGAGGAGCTGTGGGTCGACCCCATCATCCTCGAGGTGCGGCTGAGCGCCCTGACGACGAGCGAGGCCGGCTACTACCAGGCGCGGATGGCCGACGCGATCTTGATGCTGGGCGACGAGTGACGACGCCCTAGTCCTCCCCTGCGTTGAGCTGAAGCGGTGCGTCGGCGGGTGAGGTGAACGCGGCCTCGACGCCCTCGAGTGCGGCGGTGAGCGCGTCAGAGCGGGCGGTCATGTAGCCGCGGCTGGTGACGATCGAGGAGTGGCCCAGGATCGCGGTGATGATGACCGGGTCGACGCGCGCCTCGAGCAGCAGCGTGGCGGTCGTGTTGCGGATCTCGTGGCCGTAGTAGTGCCGCCCCGACGGGTGCTTCACGTTCGCGGCGTCCTGCAGCGCGCGCCACACTTTGGAGTCGTCGGCCTTGTCGATCGGCCACCCGTCCTCACGGCACCACAGCAGCCCCCACGGGTTCCGTGGCCGGGCCGGGTCGTCGAGCCACGTCTCGAGCGCAGCGCGCACGGTGGGGACCATTGGGATGACGCGGTAGCCCTTGCTGGACTTCGGGCGCACCAGATGGAACCGGCCGCGCAGCCGCTTCGCTTCGTAGCCGACGGGGATGACGAACCCCTGGCTGCGGTCCTGCTTGTCGGCGTAGGTGAGGGGTTGGAGCTGCCAGTCGATCGTGAGGGTGTTGGCGACCCAGTCGATCGAGTCCTCGGTGAGGCCGAGGACCTCGCCCTGGCGCAGGCCCTGGTAGAAGGCGACGAACCAGCGGACCCCGCCGGGCAGCTCGCGGGCGTGCGCGAGCGCGGCCACGGCCTGCGCGGTGTCGAGGGCTTGGCGGTCGGTGACGGGCTGGGAGGGTGCCTTCATCGCGAAGATGCCGGGAGTGATCGGGTAGCCCTCCTCGGACGCGTCGCGCAGGCACTTCACGAGGCACCGCTGCACCCGCAGCGCGCTGGCGTCGCCGGCCTTCGCCCGGGTCTTGGTCGCGACGCGGCGCACGTCGCGCGGAGCGAGGTCGACGAGCCGCTCGGCCCCGATGGTGGGGACGACGTAGTTGCGGACCGCCCAGCGATCGCTCTCGTAGGTCTTCGGCCGCACGGTGGTCTGGCGCTCGGTCAGCCACTCGTCGGTCCACTGCTTGACCGTCATCCTGGCCTTGGCGGCGTCGGTGATGCGGCCGGCGTTCGCGGCGATCTCGGCCTTCTTGTCGCGCAACTTGCGGCGGACCTCGGTCTCGGTCTTGCCGGTGACGGTGACGCGGCGGCGCTTGCCGGACGCGGTGTAGCCGGCCTCGATGGTCGCGACCCAGCGGCCGTCTGCGCGCTGGTAGACCGACCCGTCGCCGTACGCCTGTGGCTTCTTCCTGGACACGGTCTCATCGTACGCCTGATGACAGCCATTCTGACAGCCATGTGGAACCCCTGGGACCGGCGGGCCCCAGCCTGTTTGTGCAGGTCAGCGGCCTATGACCGCTTCATTCCGGCCCGGGGTCTCTACCTTGTAAAGAAGATGTCGCGGGTTCGAATCCTGTCACCGGCTCCATCCTCCTTGGCGACGCGTCGTCGCGGGCCGCGCGCCCGGCTCGCGTGCGTCGAGTCGTCGCGAGCTGCACGCGTGGGTACGCCGAGTCGTCGCAAACTGGACGCGGTGGGATGGCGAGTCGTCGCAACCTGCACGCGTGAGTGCACCAAGTCGTCGCTAGCCACACACGCCGTCTGAACTGCGCAAATGCAACTTCTGGAGAAGCGTCGCTCGGACCCAGGAATGTCGGTGGTCCCTGGTGTCATGGACTCATGACCGAGACGACGCTGCACCCCCTGGCCGGGGTCGTCGCGCGTCTCGACGAGGATCTCGACGACGGCTTCGAGCTCGGTCTGCTGACGCTGGGCCCTGCCGAGACCGGCACGGCCCTCGTCGAGCTCGAGCGAGCCGCGAACCGCCTCGCCGCGCTGCAGTCGCGGCTCTTGGCCCACGCCAGCGAGGTGCGCGTCGAGGATCAGACGGGGGCGCCGTCGACAGCGGTGTGGTTCGCGAACGCCACCCGTGTCTCGCGGGCGGAGGCCCACCGCCGGGTGCGCACCGCGGTCGCCGCCGAGGAGCAGTACGCCGCCCTCGCCGCCGCGGGCTCCTCCGGCGCAGTCTCGCCCAGCCAGACCGAGGTGATCGCGCGGGCGCTCGACGACCTGAAGGCGGGCTCGGGCCAGGCCGAGGTCGACGCCGACGTCCTCGTCCAGGCGGAACAGGCACTGGTCGGCTTCGCAGCCAGTCACGACGCCAAGGCCCTGCGGCTCCTGGGCCGTCGGATCCTGGACATCGTGGCCCCCGCCGTGGGTGAAGCCCGGGAGGCGGAGCTGCTGGCGCAGGAGGAACGCGACGCCGCCGCGAAGATCCGGTTGACGATGCGCGAGGACGGTCAGGGCTGCGTCCACGGCCGGTTCACGGTGCCGGAGATGCACGGCGCGATGTTCGCGAAGATGCTCGACGCGATCGCGTCGCCGCGACGTCACCACCTCCGCCGCGATGAGGCTACTGACGACGCCGCCGACGCCAGTGAACGCGTGGCGGACCCGCGCCCGTCCTGGGAGCGCCGCGGCCAGGCGTTCCTCGAGCTCATCGAGCGGATGCGCGACGTCGACCTCCCCGACGCCGCCGGAGCCGGCGCGACGGTCGTCGTGACCATGCAGGTCGACACCCTCACCGGCGGCCTTGCCGCGGCGTCGCTCGACACCGGCCACCGCATCTCGCCCGGCGAAGCACGCCGCCTCGCCTGCAACGCCGACCTCGTACCGGCGGTGCTGGGTACGAGGAGCGAGGTGCTCGACCTCGGACGCGCCTCCCGGTTCCACAGCAGACCCCAGCGGATCGCGATGATCCTGCGAGACGGCGGCTGCACCGCCGAGGACTGTGACGCACCACCGCACTGGTGCGAGGCCCACCACGACGACCCCTGGTCACGCGGAGGAGGGACATCAGTGACGCGCGGCCGGTTGCTGTGCTGGCGCCACCACCGCGTCGCCCACGACCCGACGTACCTCACCGAGACACTCGGCACCGGCAAGCTCAGGTTCACCCGGCGCGTCTGATCAACCCGCGCGCCCGAACCCCCGGTTGTTGAGGTGGGTTGCTCTGGCAACCCCTCGAAACCACGCCCGGGAACCTGACGTGGTTTCGAGGGCCGCCGGGGCGGCCACCTCAACCACCGCACTGCCGCGCGGCTACCTCAACCACCGCACCGCCGGGCATGGCGTTGACCCGTCCGGACCACGATCTCGACCACCACGAGACGATCGTAGGAACGCCGCGGGAAGCAGTAACGCGGTGTCCCGGCGTCTTCCCACGCGGTCTACCGCGTGTGCAGACGCCCGGACACCGCGTTACACGGCGCCGCGCTCAGGCGCTCAGGCGCTCAGACCTCGCGGCCCCTCAGGCGCTCAGCGTCGGGTAGTCGGTGTAGCCGCGGGCGCCGCCGGCGTAGAACGTCGACGCGTCGGGCTCGTTCTCCGGGTGCTCGTGGCGCCAGCGCTCGACGAGGTCGGGGTTGGCGATGGCCGGGCGGCCGACGGCGACGACCTCGGCGTGGGCGGCCTCGACGAGCTCGAGCGCCTCGGCGCGGGTGGTGACGGTCCCGAAGCCGCTGTTGGCCATCAGCGGGCCGTCGAAGCGGCGGCGCAGCTCCTGCACGAGGTCGCCCGCGGGCTCGCGGTGCAGCACCGACAGGTAGGCCAGGCCGAGCGGGCGCAGCTGGTCGAGCAGCGCGCCGTACGTCGCGAGCACGTCGTCGCGGTCGGGCTCGAGGGCGTCCTGGATGCCGTGCTCGGGCGAGATCCGCAGCCCGACGCGACCGGCACCGACGGCCTCGGCGACGGCGGTGACCACCTCGACGACGAAGCGGGCGCGGTTCTCAGGGCTGCCGCCGTACTGGTCGTCGCGGACGTTCGCCGCGGGCGAGAGGAACTCGTGCAGCAGGTAGCCGTTGGCCCCGTGCACCTCGACGCCGTCGAGGCCGGCGGCCACGGCGCGGCGGGCGGCGGCCACGAAGTCGTCGCGCACCTCGTGGGCCTCGGCGACGGTGAGGGCGTGCGGCACCGGGTAGGGCTGCTTGCCGTTCTCGGTGTGCACCGAGCCCTGGATGGCGATCGCGCTGGGCGCCTCCACGCGACGGCCGCCGTTGACGTCCGGGTGGGTCACGCGGCCCCCGTGCATCACCTGCATGACGATCTGCCCGCCGCGCTCGTGCACCGCGTCGGCGACGCGGGCCCAGCCCGCCTGCTGCTCGTCGGTGACGATGCCGGGCTGGCCGACGAACGCCTGCGACGCGGGACGGGGGTAGGTGCCCTCGGTGACGATGAGGCCGAGGCCCGCGCGCTGGGCGTAGTGCTCGACCAGCAGGTCCCCGGGCACGCCGGACGCACCGGCACGCATGCGGGTCAGGGGCGCGAGGGCCACGCGGTTGGCGAGCCGCAGCTCGCCGAGGGCGACGGGGGTGAAGAGGTCCACGAGGGGCTGGAACGGCCGGGCGCCCCGGCCGCATTCCGGTCCGCGCTCGACTGCGGCGCGCGTCACACCCCCGGCCCGACCGACCCCGCGACCCGCGCCCCCGCCGGCGCGCCTGGCGTAGGGTCGCCCGCGGAGGTCCTGCCATGGCACTGCGCATCGTCGCGAACCGGCCCGATCCGGCGCTGGTCACCCTGCCGTGGTCCACGCCGCTCGAGGAGTGGACCGAGCACGTCGTCCCGCTCCCGCGCGGCCTCTCGCGCCACGTCGTGCGCATCGTGCAGCTGCCGGGCCGCGGCGGCCGCCCGCCCGCGACGTACGCGGTGAAGGAGACCCAGGAGCCCCTCGCCTTCCGCGAGCACCGCCTGCTGCGCGACCTGCGCCGCGCCGGCCTGCCGTCGGTGACGCCCGAGGCCGTGGTCACCGGCCGCACGGCCGCCGACGGTGAGCCGCTGCCGGCGGCCCTGCTGACGCGCCACCTCCGCTTCTCGCTGCCCTACCGCAGCCTGTTCTCCCACGGTGCCAGCACCGACGACGTCCCCTCGCTCGTCGACGCCCTCGTCGTGCTCCTCGTGCGGCTGCACCTGCAGGAGTTCTACTGGGGCGACGTCTCGCTCTCCAACGTGCTCTTCCGCCGCGACGCGGGCGGGTTCGCGGCGTACCTGGTGGACGCCGAGACCGGCGAGTGGCGCTCACCGCTGTCCCCCCGCCTGCGGGAGTACGACGTGGAGGTGGGCTGCCAGAACGTCTTCGCCGAGCTCATGGACCTCCAGGCCGCCGGCTCGCTGTCCGCCGACTTCGAGCCGCGCAGCGTCGTGACGATGCTGCAGGAGCGCTACGACGCGTTGTGGAACGAGCTGACCGGCGAGGAGGAGTTCGGCACCGACGAGATGTGGCGCATCGAGCAGCGCGTCGAGCGCCTCAACGCCCTCGGGTTCGACGTCGAGGAGCTCGACATCGTCACCGACTACGACGGCGACCGGGTGCGCATCCAGCCGCGCGTCGTCGAGGCCGGCCACCACCGTCGCGAGCTGCAGGCCCTCACCGGCCTCTCCGTCGAGGACGCCCAGGCCCGCCGCCTGCTCAACGACATCGCGGCCTTCACGGCCCACTTCGGCCTCGGCGGCACCGACCGCAGCCTCGTGGCCCACAAGTGGCTCAACGACGTCTACGAGCCGCTCGTGGCGATGATCCCGCCCGACGTCCGCGGCCGGCTCGAGCCGGCCGAGGTGTTCCACGAGGTGCTGGAGCACCGGTGGTACCTCTCGGAGCAGGCCGGCCACGAGGTCGACATCTTCGCGACCGCCCGCGACTACATCGACACGGTGCTCACCGGGCGGCCCGAGGAGGCCGTCGCCGCGACGGAAACCGGGTCGAGCGAGGCCGTCGGCGCCCCGTAGGTTGCCCGCATGACCCTCGACGTGCGTCGCCTCGGTCCCGACGACCCGGAGGCGGTGACCGCCGCCTCCCGCGCCCTGGGCGCCGAGGCCTTCGGCGCGATGCCGCCCGGCGCGACCCCGCCGCCCATGCCCGCCCCCGGCAGCTGGCCCGACGGCGTCGGCATGTGGGCGACCTTCGACGCGGCCGACCCGGACCCGGCCGACGGCAGCCCGCGCATGGTGGCGCGGGTGCGCACCCACGACTACACGTCCTGGTGGGGCGGCGCCGCCGTGCCGACCTGCGGCTTCGCCGGCGTCGTCGTCGCGGCCGAGCACCGGGGCCGCGGGCACCTCGCCGAGCTCCTGCGCCGCTCGCTGGGCGAGGCGGCGGCCGCCGGGGCCGCGGTCAGCACCCTCTTCCCGACGGCGCCGGGCATCTACCGCGGGTTCGGCTACGAGCTCGTCACCTCTTTCGACACCGTCGAGCTGCCCGCCTCCGAGCTCGCCGGGGTCCGCCCCGCGCCGTCGGTCACGGTGCGCCGCGCCCGCCCTGGCGACCTGCCGGCCCTCACCGCGGCGTACGACGCGTGGGCGTCGCAGCAGAACGGCCCCCTGACCCGCCGCGGCCCGCTCTTCGCCGAGGAGACCCTGCTCGACGACGTCACCGGCGTGAGCCTGGCGGAGACCGACGGCCCGGACGGCCCGCGCGTCGTCGGGTACGCCGCGTGGCAGCGCGGCACCGGCTACGGCGCCGACCGGGTGCTCGAGGTCGAGGACCTCGTCGCGGTCACCCCCGACGCCGCGCGGGCGCTGTGGCGGGTGGTCGGCTCGTTCTCGTCGGTCACGGGCCGCGTGCGGCTGCACACCTCCGACCCCGACACGGCGCGGCTCGTGCTGCCCTCGCTGGCCTGGCAGCGGGTCGAGAGCCACCCCTACATGCTGCGCCTGCTCGACGTGCCCGGCGCGCTCGTGCCCCGCACGTTCGCCGTCGATGGCGAGGCCACCTTCGCCGTCACGGGCGACCGCCTCGGCCTCGTCGACGGGACCTGGCGGCTGCGCGTGGCCGACGGCGTCGCGGAGGTCGAGGCGACCACGTCCACCACCGCGCCCGTGCTCACCGTCGCCGGCCTCTCCCTGCTGTACGCCGGCGCGCAGGGCCCTGCGAACCTGCGGGTCGCCGGCCACCTCGAGGGCCCGACGACGCACGACGCGCTGCTCGCCGCCTGGTTCGGCGGGCGGCAGGTGCACGTGCGCGACTACTTCTGAGCCGCGCCGCGTCGCACCCGGTCGGGCCCGGGCTCAGCCGGTGGCGCCGTCGTCCGTGGGCCCGGCCGTGTCCTCCGGGGCCGCGGGCTGCTCGGGGACCTCGGTCGGGACGTCCGTCGGCTCGCCGTCGGCGCCGGTCGTGGTCGGCGCGTAGTCGAGCTCGACGTACTCCCCCACGTCGAAGCGGCCGTTGGTCTGCAGCACCACCCACTGCAGTCCCACGGGGCGGCCGTCGCGGTAGGTGAGGAGGGTGGTCTCCGCGGGCCGGCGGGGCTTGCTGCCGACCGCGATCGCGTACGCCGCACCCCCCGTCGTACCGCTCGTGTAGGTGTAGCCCACCTCGCCGTTGGCGCCCTCGACCGCGGTGGGGCCGGAGCGGACGTGGATGTGCCCGCCCACCACCAGGTCGACGCAGCCCTGCGCCAGGGCGTCGCGGCCGAGCGCGGCGTCGTGCACCAGCAGGGTCGCGACGCGCTCGTCGGCCTCGCAGGCCGCCTCGGTGACGAGGTCGCGCACCTCGCCGAAGCTCAGCCCGGTCTCGTCGCGCCAGTTGCCGAGGCCGCTCGAGCGCGGGTCGTCGACGCCCAGCAGCGTCGCCCCGCCGGGGCCCTCGACGACCTCCCCGTCGACCGGGCGCTCCCACCCGGCGTCGGCGAGGTAGTCCCCGACGAAGTCGCCGTTGTCGTGGTTGCCCGTGATCGAGTAGCGCTCCAGGTCGCCGAACGCCGACTGCAGCGAGTCGAGGCTGAACGCCTCCCACGGCTGGCCCGTCGAGGTGTCGTCGCCGGCGTCGAAGACGGCCGTGGCGCCGCCGGCGTCCGCGATCGCCCGCGCCACGGGGTCCATGCCGATGTTGTCGTGGCGGTCGGAGACGAGCACGACGACGGTCTCGTCCTCCTCCGGCTGCCGCACCTCGAGCTCCGCGGCCTCCTCCGCCGCGGCGGAGTAGAACTCCAGCGAGGTGTCGTAGGTGGAGATCGCGCTCTCCACGAGGCGCCGGGTCTGCGCGGTCACGACGTCCTGGCGGATCTCGACCGCCTGCGCCTCGGCGGGCAGCGGCACGGCGTCGCCGAGGAAGTCGCCGAGGCCCTGCCAGGTGTCCTCCTCCTGGGCCTGCGCGGTCGTCGCGGCGTCGGGGTCCCACGGCTGCACGAGGAGCACGACCGCGGTCGCGCCCGCGGCCACGACCGCCACGCCCCGCCAGCTCGCGACGCCCCGCAGCAGCTGGCGCCGCCGCACCGGGCCCAGCAGCAGCCACAGGGCGACCGGCACGGCGCCCACCACCGCGCCGCGCAGGGCGGCCGAGAGCGCCATGTCGGTGACGAGGCCCGTCACCTTCTCCACCTGGCCCTCCGGCTGGGAGGCGATGAAGGCGTAGCGCTGCACCAGCTCGTCGGTCGAGGTCACCTCGGTCTTGCCGAGCTCGAGGTCGACGCCGACCCGGCTGTCGAGGGGGACCCGCACGTCCGGCAGCAGCGCGCCCGGGCGGATGACGGCGTACGGGTCGAAGGTCGGGCGCACGACGGCGTCGTGGCCCGCGACCACGGTCTCGCGGCTGCTCCCCAGGAACAGGACGACGGCGACCACCGCGGCGACCACCGCCCACGTGGCGACGGCCAGCGCCACCGCCACGA
Organism: Nocardioides sp. ChNu-99; assembly: GCF_029493445.1. NCBI lineage: Bacteria > Bacillati > Actinomycetota > Actinomycetes > Propionibacteriales > Nocardioidaceae > Nocardioides > Nocardioides sp. ChNu-99. The sequence goes on from NZ_JAHWBL010000051.1 coordinate 19,740, forward strand.
CGGCCCCGGGCCGCCGCCACCAGCGTCGCCGGGGGGACGCGGCCACGCTCACGGTCACGCCGAGGCCCGCGCCTGGCTCACCGCGTAGAGGGCCACCGAGGCCGCGACACCGGCGTTGAGCGACTCCAGGTCGCCCGCCATCGGGATCGACACCAGCTGGTCGCAGTGCTCCTTGACGAGCCGCGAGAGGCCCGCGCCCTCGGAGCCGACGACGACCACCAGCGGGCCGTCGCCCAGCTCGAGGTCGGGCAGGGAGACGTCGCCGTCCGCGGCCAGGCCGACGATCATCAGGCCCGCGTCGGCGTACGCCTTCAGCTGCCGGTTGAGGTTGACCGTCTGCGCCACCGGGATGCGGGCCGCCGCACCGGCCGACGTCTTCCACGCCGAGGCCGTCATGCCCGCGGCGCGGCGCTCGGGGATGAGCACGCCGTGGGCGCCGAAGCCCGACGCGGAGCGGATGACCGCGCCCAGGTTGCGCGGGTCGGTGACGGAGTCGAGGGCCACGATCAGCGGCGGCTCCCCCATCTCGTCGGCACGGTCGAGCAGGTCGTCGGGGTGGGCGTACTCGTACGACGGGATCCGCGCCGCCATGCCCTGGTGGACCGCCCCGCCGGTGAGCCGGTCGAGCTCGGTGCGCGAGACCTCGGCGATGGCCATCCCGCGGTCGGCGGCGAGCCCGAACGCCTCGCGGAGCCGACCGTCGCGCTCTGCGCCCTCGGCGACGTAGAGGGCCGTGGCGGGCACGCCCTCGCGCAGCGCCTCGACCACCGAGTTGCGCCCGGCGATCCACTCGGCGTCGCTGCTGCCGCGGCGCCGCTGCGCCGGACGACCCGGGCTCGACGAGCGCTGCGCGGCGTTCTTCGCCTTGTGCGCCTTGTGGTAGGGGCGGTCCTCCGCCCGGGGCGTCGGGCCCTTGCCCTCGAGCCCGCGGCGCACGCGCCCGCCGGACCCCGCCGTGGGGTTGCCCTTGCCCGTCTTCTTGATCGCGCCCTTGCGCTGCGAGTTGCCCGCCATGTCAGCCCTCCCGGCCGTCGGTCGTGCTGTCGGTGCTTGCCGCGAGCGCCCACGTGGCGCCGTCCGGCCTGTCGGTGACCTCGATGCCGGCGGCGGCGATCCGGTCGCGGATCGCGTCCGCCGTGGCGAAGTCCTTCGCCGCACGGGCGGCGGCACGCTGCTCGAGCAGGGCGCCGACAAGCACGTCCAGCGCGCTCGTCAGCCCGGCGTCGGCCGCGGCGCGCGGCCACACGTCGTCGGCGGGATCGAGCCCCAGGACGCCCAGCATCGCCCGCACGGCGACGGCGTGGCGCAGGGCCGCGTCGCGGTCCCCGTCGGCCAGCGCCCGGTTGCCCTCGCGCACGACGTCGTGGAGCACACCCACGGCCGTCGAGGTGCCGAGGTCGTCGTCCATCGCCGCCGTGAACGCCGCGGGCAGCGCGGCCAGCAGGTCCTGGCCCGGGTCGGTCGACCCGACCGCCGCGGCGCGCTCGAGGAAGCCCTCGACCCGGCCGAACCCGGCGGCGGCCTCCGCGAGCGCCTCGAAGCTGAACTCGACGTGCGAGCGGTAGTGCGCGGCCACGAGGTAGTAGCGCAGGTCGATGCCGCGGAAGCGCTCGAGGATCGCGGGGATCGACAGCGTGTTGCCCAGCGACTTGCTCATCTTCTCGCCGGCGGTGGTGATCCACGCGTTGTGCATCCAGTACGACGCGAACGGGTGCCCCGCCGCGCGCGACTGGGCCTGCTCGTTCTCGTGGTGGGGGAAGCGCAGGTCGAAGCCGCCGCCGTGGATGTCGAAGGCCTCGCCGAGGTACTTGCCGGCCATCGCCGAGCACTCGACGTGCCACCCCGGGCGGCCGCGTCCCCACGGCGAGGGCCACGACGCGGTGGCGGGCTCGTCGGGCTTGTGGCCCTTCCAGAGCGCGAAGTCGCGGGGGTCGCGCTTGCCGCGCGGGTCCGCGTCGGCCGCCGCCTCCATGTCGTCGACGCGCTGGCGGGTCAGCTCGCCGTACGCCGGCCAGGAGCGGACGTCGAAGTAGACGTCACCGGAGCCGTCGTCGGCGGCGTAGGCGTGGCCGCGCTCGACCAGCAGCGCGATGAGCTCGAGCATCTCGGGCACGTGGCCCGTGGCCGCCGGCTCGTACGTCGGGGGCGCGACGTTGAGGGCGGCGTACGCGGCGCTCAGCTCGCGGTGCATCGCCTGGGCGTGCGCGTACCAGGGTCGACCGGCGGCCTGCGCCTTGGCCAGGATCTTGTCGTCGACGTCGGTCACGTTGCGGATGAACGTCACCTCGAGGCCGCGTGCGGTGAGCCAGCGGCGCAGGACGTCGAAGTTCACCCCGGAGCGCACGTGGCCCACGTGGGGCTCGGACTGCACGGTCAGCCCGCACACGTAGACACCGACGCGACCCTCGACCAGGGGCACGAAGTCACGGACCTCGCGGGCAGCGGTGTCGTACAGCCTCAGCGTCACCCGCACGATTCTAGGTGCGACGCGGGGCTGCGCCGACTCCGCGCCACGCGCGACCCCACGGGCCCCACGCGTCACGACGACCTCATGCGTATCGGCTGACACGACGGCGGGGCCGTCGTACCCTCGAGCGGTGGACCAGCCCACCTCCTCCCCGGCCTCTCCCGCGTCGACCCCTGCGTCGACCCCTGCGTCGGCCCCCGCGCCGACCGCCGCGTCGACCCCCGCCGCCGCCCTGCACCGCCGCACCCTGCTGCGCGCGCCCGCCGTGGTGGCCGGCGGCGCGGCCGCCGCGACCCTGGTCGGCACGGCCTCGCCGGCCGAGGCCGCCGCGGGCGACCGCCTCGTGATGTACCGCAACTGGGAGGGCCCCCGCCTCCTGCGGCAGGGCGCCCTGGACCGGGTCGTCATCGACTCCGCGGGCCGCCTCGCGCTGGCCGCGAGCCCCCGCCTCACCACGACGCTCAACGGCCGCGCGTACGTCGGCGGCGCCTGGCACTCCCCGTGGATCACCGAGTCCTTCGGCTTCACCGAGCTCGTGCCCTCCTGGAAGGCCGAGACGCCCGGCGACAGCTTCGTGCTCGTCGAGGTGCGCGGTCGCGACGCGTCGGGCCGCCTGTCGAGCTGGGACACGCTCGCCCGCTGGGCCACCGGCGACTCCAAGGTGCGGCGCACCTCCTTCACCAGCCAGAGCGACGACATGGCCTCCATGGCGGTCGACACGTGGAGGGCGAACAGCGCCACCGGCCTGCGCGGCTTCCAGCTGCGGGTGAGCCTCTACCGGCTGCGTGGGGCCACGACGGCCAGCCCCACCGTCACCGCCATCGGCGCGATGACGTCGCGGCTGCCCTCGACGTGGCGCGCCTCCGCCCCGCTGGGGATCGCGCGCACCCTGCCCGTGCCGCAGTTCTCGCAGATGATCCACAGCGGCCACTACCCGTCGTACGGCAACGGCGGGGAGGCGTGGTGCTCCCCCACCTCGGTGTCGATGGTGCTGCACTACTACCGCGCCCTGCCGTCCTCGAGCGCCTACTCCTGGGTGCCCGCCGGCCACACCGACCCGTGGGTCGACCACGCGGCGCGGATGGTCTACGACGCGGAGTACCGCGGCTGTGGCAACTGGCCGTTCAACACCGCCTACGCCAACCAGCGCGTCGCCTCTGCCTTCGTGACCCGCCTCCGCAGCCTCCGCGAGGCCGAGGAGTTCATCGCCTACGGCATCCCGCTGGTCGCGTCGATCTCCTTCGCCCGCGGCGAGCTGGACGGCTCCCCCATCGGGGCGACGAACGGCCACCTGCTCGTCATCGCCGGCTTCACGCCCGAGGGCGACGTCGTCGTCAACGACCCGGCGGCGCCGCGCAACTCGTCCGTGCGCCGCGTCTACCAGCGGGCGCAGTTCGAGCGGGCCTGGCTGCCGCGCTCGGGCGGGCTCGTCTACGTCATCCGCGACGCGGCGACGCAGCTGCCGCCCCGGGGCACCCGCCGCAACTGGTGAGCCGGGTCGTCACGCCTCGGGCGCGACGACCTCGAGGGTGACCTCGTGCAGGCCGGTCGCGCCGGCCCCGTCGTCGGCGACGACCCCCTCCTGCACGCCGCCGAGGCGGTCCCGCACGCGCACGTGCACCCGGTGGCTGCCCGCCTCCAGCTCGACGGCGGCGCGCCACTGCGCCCACGCGTCGTCGAGACGTACGTCGCCCAGCACCGCCCGCTGCCAGTCACCGCCGTCGACCGCGACCTCGACGGCCTCCACGCCGGCGGGCGGGGCCCAGGCCGTGCCGGCCACGTCGACCACGCCGGGCGGCACCTCGGCGCCGTCGCTGGGCACCTCGATGCGCGACGCCAGCCGCACGGGCGCCGTCAGCGGCCGGTCGGCGTCCCACGAGGGCTCGAGCACCTCGAGCCGCGTCACCTCCCAGTCGACGACCCACTTGCAGGCCGCCACCCCGCCGTACAGCCCCGGGACGAGGGTGCGCACCGGGAAGCCGTGGTCCAGCGGCAGCGGCTCGCCGTTCATGCCGAACGCGAGCAGCGCGGAGCGGCCGGGGTCGCCGAGCACCTGGGTCGGCGTGACGCAGCGCCAGCCGTCGGCGCCCGTCTGCACGACGGCGTCGGCGCCGGGCAGCACGCCGGCGCGCTCGAGCAGCGCGCTCGTGGGCACGCCGCTCCACCAGGCGTTGCCGACCCGGGTGCCGCCGACCTCGTTCGTCAGCCCGACGAGCGTCGTCCACTGCTCCCGGGTGGTCATGGCGATGAGCTCGGCGAAGTCGACGACGACCTCGCGCTCGACCTCGCCGTGGATGCGCAGCGCCCAGTCCTCCGCCGGGGTGGTCGGCACGACGATGGCCGAGTCGACGCGGTAGAAGTCCTCGTTCGGCGTCTGCCACGGAACGACACCCAGCACCCCGACGCCGGCGCCCGCCGGCACCCGGGGCTCCGTGACCATCGTCAGGCGCAGCAGCCGGCGGCCCTCCTCGACCGCGCGCCGCCCCCGTCCGACCACCTCGCCCGTGACGGCCAGGACGACGCCGACCACCGCGACCGCGCCCGCCGCCGCGAGGAAACCGCGCCGCCCGGTGAGCGCGGCGACCCGGTGCCCCGTCGGTCCGCCCGGGACGGCGGCGCCGTCGGGGGCGGCGTCGGGGGCGGCGG